>JAYVMH010000258.1:0-13873 GCA_043759015.1 Actinomycetota bacterium | reverse complement strand
GAACTGAGAGCGTGCCGTACGCGAACCCGAATCGGTCGGGCAGATCAACGATCTCGATGACGCGACAAACGACCTCGACGAACCCGATAGGGAGTGGGGCGCACATCGCCACTACTGCATCGATGCTCGGTGCCTCGTCGGCGCAGACAACCAGGCCGGCACCGCGGTGAATCTGCCACGTTCGGATGGCTTCGCTTGCCTGTTCGAAGACACCGTCTGACGTACCAATCACGCGGGACCATCGATCGACTCGATACCCCGTTGGAGGTTCGAGCGAGTATGAGATGCCGACCGGGTCATAGGTCAACGAGTCCAATCGCCCAGCGTCCACGAGCGGCCGAAGCTCGTCGGCAGTGGGACGGGACAATCGAATCGACACGGCATCCAGTCTCGCCTGTTGGGAAGCGACTCCACGCGCAACTGCCGGACTGTCCGGTCGGCGTTGCGGGTTGACACGCCATTCTGGGTGACTACAATTCTGGTCATGTCCGATGTGTTGCCGCTCGCCGAGGTGAAGGCCAAGTTCTCCGAGATGGTCGATCGGGTCGAGCACCAACACGACCGGATCACCGTGACTCGCAACGGCCGACCAGCTGCCGTGCTCATGAGCACCGACGACCTTGCCGCACTCGAAGACTCGTTGGAGTTGCTCTCGGACCCAACTGCGATGGCTGACATCGCCCAAGGACGTCGGGACGTTGTTGCGGGCAACATCGTCTCGGCCGCGGAGTTGCGCGCCAAGTACCTCCGCCAGTGAGCGATCGCCCCCACGAGCTGCGAGTCGCCGCATCGGCGGAGCGACAACTTGCCCGGTTACCTGAGCGTGTCGCGGCGGCGGTGGCCGAGTTCATGCTCGGCCCACTGAGCGAGAACCCTCGACGTGTTGGCCATCGGTTGCAGCGAGAACTCGCCGGTCTGTGGTCGGCGCGGCGTGGCGCCTACCGCGTGGTCTACGAGATCGACGACGAGGCGATGATCACGGTTGTCCGGATCGATCACCGGTCCGACGTCTATCGACCGCGATAGCAGTGAGCAGATCTGCCGATGGCCGTGCTGGACAACGGGCCTGACTGTCGTGAATTCTGTACTCGTGAGCGGCGACACCGAGTTCGTGATGCGCGGTAGACGCCATGCCGCTGTCGTCGCGTTGATGAGTGCGATGACGGTGCTCGTTGGCGTGTCGTTCTTGTGCTGCCGATCGCTCGAAACGCGTACTGGGCGACGCGCGCGAGTCCTGCTCGGGTACCTCATGATCCTCGTACTCGCGGTGCCGGCGCTCCTGATCGTGGGACGCGTGGCTCACCACGATCACGAGGAACTTCAGTGACTGGTCGCCCTTGCTATCGGAGATCGCACGCTGAGAACATCCTTCGACTCGTGTTGTTGGACGACATTTGCGAGTGCGTGGTGCGTCTACTTCGATCGCGCCGCAACCCGCAAGCCCGGCGAGGTGGTCCGGGGAACCACCGGGTCCAGGGAACTGTGTAACACCCCTCTGCGATGCTCGACACATGGAAGCAACGGTGCTGGACGAGCTGACGGAGGCGGTCGGGAAGCTGTTGGCCATGGACTGGGCCGGCTGCGACCCGGTGGCGCTGCACGAGTTGGTGGTGGGGCTGGAGGCGCAACAAACGAGGCTCGCAGTCGCCGCGTCCGATGCGTTGCACGAGTGGGAACACAACGGTCGTTGGCAACGAGACGGCTCGCTCAACGCCGCGTCGGCGCTGGGTCGCGACACGCGCTCGGACCCTCAGCTTCGCCGGCGCGACTTGCGCAGAGCGCGATTCCTGCACCTCATGCCTCATACTCGGGCGGCGGTGCTCGAGGGTCGGCTGTCGCTGGACGACGTCGATCTGATGCTCCGGTATGCGACCGCCGCGAGGTGGCACCTGTTCCTCGAACACGAGGAGCTCCTGGTGGCCCAGTTCGCTCGCGCGTCGTTGTTCGACGACTGCCGCCGGTTGATGCAGTACTGGGCCTCGCTCGCCGACGACCTCCTCGCCCTTCACCGCCAGCGGCCCGCGTCCTCGACGCTGTACGCCTCGCGTTCCAAGGACTCCGGAGAGCTGCGACTTGACGGCTCGTTGTCGGCCGTCGACGGCGAGATCGTCGCTGCCGAGCTCGACCGCCTGGCGAAGGAGATCAAGCTGGAGGACCAGGCGGCAGGCGTGCAGCGCACCCCAGCGCAGCGTCGTGCGGCAGCGCTGGTCCGCATGGCCTCGCGGTCGGTCAACGCGACCGGGGTGTCGGCGAGGCCGTTGTTCCAGGTGATCATCGGCGATCTCACGGCGCGACGACTGTGCGAGCTCGCGTCCGGCATCGTGGTCCACCCCGACGACCTTGCTCCGTTCATCGACTCGGCGGTGATGGAGGCGTTCCTCTTCGAGGGCTCGACGGTGGTCATCTCGAAGAGCAACCGCCGCACCTTCACCGGTGCGCTGCGCAGGGCCATCCAGGTTCGCGACCGGCGATGTCAGCACCGATCCGGGTGCACCACACCGGCGAGCGAGTCCGATGTCGACCATCGCTGGCCGGCCGCGAGGGGTGGGCCCACCAGCCAGTCGAACGGCCGGGTGGAGTGCGTGCCGCACAACCGGCTGGCCCACCTGCACGACAACCCCGACGAGCCCCCCGAGGAGCGGGAACGGCAGTTCGGCTACCTCGACGAGCTCCGATGCCGACTTCGCCGGGAGGCGATGGACGAGCCGTACGACGAGGATCTCTACGTGTACTCAGCAGATTGGCGCGAGGTCGCCGCGTTCACTTCCCCGCAAGGCGGGCGATGATGGGCGCCACGGTGTCGACCAGCTCGCTCCCGAACGCGTAGTAGGAGAAGTCCCACCGTTCGCGGCGCTCGATCAGCGTGGCGCAGATCTCGTCCTGCGAGCCGAGCAGCACGTACGGCGTGGACAGGATCGCGTCGACGTCGGCCGGTGGGCCCGACGGGTCGGCCGGGAGACTGCCGGCGATGGCTGCGGCCACCCCCGGGCGGTCGTCGGTGACCACCACGAACGGCACGGTGAGCTGCAGCTCGATCCGGTCGTAGCGCTCGCCCGCGGCCTCGCGGATGGTCCGGATCTTGGCGTCGGTGGCTTCGGCGCTGGCGTCGGGCACGTTCTGGTCTGCCCATTCGGCGTTCGACTTCTTCACCGGGAGCAGGCCGATGATGTCGGCGTGGCGGGCCGCGATCCGCAACATGCGTGGGCCGCCACCGGCGACGAGGAGCGGCGGCCCGCCGTGTTGCACCGGGGTCGGGTACATCTCGTGCCCGGTGATCGAGTAGTGCGACCCGGTGAAGTTCGTGGGTCCGTCGGCGAACAGCGCCTTCACGACCTGCACCGCCTCCTCGAACCTCGACACGCGTACGCCGGGGTCGTCGAAGGGGATGCCCGCCTGCTCGTAGTCGGGCGCCATCCATCCGGCACCCAGACCGAACTCGACCCGGCCACCCGACAGGACGTCGAGCGTGGCCAGTTCCTTGGCGAGCGTGAGCGGGTGCCGGTAGTCGTTGTCGTAGACGAGACAGCCGACGCGCAGCGTGGTGGTTGCACACGCCGCCGCCGTCATCGCCACGATCGGCGCCAGCTGGCGATCGAAGTGGTCGCGCAGGAGCAGCGTCGAGAACCCGAGCGATTCGTAGCGCTGCGCTGCGGCAGCCCACTCGGCGCCACTCGCTGCGTCGGATGTGTGGACCCCGAATCGGAACGGTCGATGAGCCATCTGCAATCCCCTTTGCTTCGAACGGGAGCGTACTCATGCGACTGGCTACCATCGCCGCCATGCCGATCATCCCTCTCGGGCGCGCCTTCACCGACACTGCCGGACGCGATCCTGCCCGTCCCGCGGTCACCGTCGGCGACATCACCTTCACCCGCGCCCAACTGGAATCGCTCGCCAATCGGATGGCGCGTGTGTTCCTCTCGCACGGGGTGAAGGAGGGCGACTACGTCACGATCGGCCTGCCGAACTCGCCCGAGTTCTTCGCCGCGACGATCGCCGCGTGGAAGATCGGCGCCGTGCCCCAACCGGTGTCGCCACGGTTGCCGCACCGCGAGCGCGACGCGATCATCGAGCTCGCCGGTTCGCCGGTGGTGCTCGGCGCCGAGCCCGGCGAGCACCCCGGTCGGCTGTGCTTGCCGGTCGGCTGGTTGCCCGACGACTCGATCGACGACTCGACGTTGCCCGATGCGATCTCGCCGACGTGGAAGGCACCCACGTCGGGCGGCTCCACCGGGCGGCCGAAGTTGATCGTCGCCGGCGAGCCGGGCGTGATCGACACCGAGGCCGACCCGGGGATGGGGATGCGTCGCGACGGTGTGATGCTGGTGCCGGGCCCGATGTATCACAACGCGCCGTTCAGCTACTCGTCGAAGGCGATCGTCAACGGCAACCACGTCATCACGATGGAGCGCTTCGACGCCGAGGCCACGTTGAAGGCGGCACAGCAGCACCGGCCCGAGTGGATGCTGCTGGTGCCCACGATGATGCTGCGCATCTCCCGCGTCCCCGACTACCGCACCTACGACGTGTCGTCGCTGAACGTCGTGTGGCACATGGCCGCGCCGTGCCCCCCGTGGCTGAAGGAGGACTGGATCGACTGGTTGGGCGGCGAGAAGATCTTCGAGCTGTACGCGGGCACCGAGGCGCAGGCGGTGACGGTCATCCGCGGCGACCAGTGGATGGCGCACCGCGGTTCGGTGGGCAAGCCGATCTACGGCGAGATGAAGGTGCTCGACGACAACGGCAACGACGCCCCCGCGGGGCAGGTGGGCGAGATCTACATGCGGGCGCCGGGCGGTCGGGTCACGTACCGGTACGTGGGTGCGGAGGCGAAGCGAACCGCCGACGGATGGGAGTCGCTCGGCGACATGGGCTGGATCGACGAGGAAGGGTTCGTGTTCCTCACCGACCGGCTCGGCGACATGATCCTCGCCGGCGGTGCCAACATCTACCCGGCCGAGGTCGAGGCGGCGATCGACGAGTACCCGCACGTGCGATCGAGTGCGGTCATCGGTCTTCCCGACGAGGACCTCGGCAACCGTATCCATGCGATCGTCCAGCTCGCCGCGGGCTCCGCGGTGACCGAGGACGAGCTGCGCGCTCATCTCGCGGACCGCCTTGTGCGGTACAAGCTCCCTCGTTCGTTCGAGTTCGTCGCCGAGCCTCTCCGCGATGACGCGGGCAAGGTCCGGCGCAGCCAGCTGCGCGCCGACCGAGTCAGGGATGCTGCGAGCTGACGCTCACCACTTCGCCCGTCATGTACGAGCTGTAGTCGGAGGCGAGGAACACGATCACGTTGGCCACCTCCCACGGTTCGGCTGCGCGACCGAACGCCTCTCGGGCCGTCAGCTCGGCGAGCAGCTCGTCGGAGGTGACCCTGGCGAGGTTGGCGTGCATCGCGATGCTCGGTGCCACCGCGTTGACGCGCACGCCTCGCGGTGCGGCCTCGATCGCGGAGCAACGGGTGAGCGCCATCACGCCGGCCTTGGCCGCGGCGTAGTGGGCCTGGCCGGCCTGAGCCCGCCACCCGAGCACGGATGCGTTGTTGACGATCACGCCCGCGCCGCGTGAGTACATGTGGTTGAGCGCCGCCCGGGTGACCCGGAAGGTGCCGGTGAGCGTCACGTCGAGCACGAGCGACCACTGCTCGTCGGTCATCTCGTGCACCTCCGCCGTGCCGCCCAGTCCGGCGTTGTTGACGAGCACGTCGATGCCGCCGAGCAGCTCGCCGGCCGATGCGACCATGGCCTGGACGCTTGCCTCGTCGGTGACGTCGCACACGATGCCGGGTACACCCAACTCGGTGGCGGTCTCGAGGAGGCGCCGCTCGTGCTTGTCGGCGATCACGACTCGCCCGCCCTCCTCGATGCAGCGTCGGGCGGTCGACGAACCGATGCCGCTGCCGGCCGCGGCAGTGACGAGCACACCCTTGTCGCGCAGCAGGCCGTGCGCCGGGGGAGCGATGGGTGGAGTGCTCATTGGGTGATCCTTCGTTCAGCGGGGCAGACCGAGTACGCGTTCGCCGAGCACGTTACGTTGGATCTCGTTGGACCCCCCGTAGATCGTGTCGGCGCGGGTGAACAGGAACAGCTTCTGTTCGAGCGACAGCTCGTACGGCCAACCGTCGGCGACGAGACCTGCCGGTCCGAGCAGATCCATCATCAGGTTGCCGAGCTCGCGGTGCCACGTGCCCCAGAACAGCTTGGAGATGCTCGCCTCCGGCCCCGGCACGCCCGCGCCCATCGACCGTTCGGCGTTCCAGCGCATCAACCGCAACCCGGTGTGCGCCCGCATCAGCCGTTGACGGACCACCGGGTCCTGCAGCCGACCGTGGTGCCGGGCGAGCTCCACGGCTCGATCCAGCTCACGCTGGAACCCGACCTGCTGGGCGAGAGTCGAGATGCCCCGCTCGAACCCGAGCAGGCCCATCGCCACCCGCCAGCCGTCGCCGGGAGCCCCCACCACCATGGAGGCAGCGGTTCGGGCCTCGGTGAAGAAGGTTTCGTTGAACTCTCCGCCACCGGTCAGTTGCACGATCCGGCGCACCTCCACGCCCGGTTGGTGCATCGGCACGAGGAGGAACGTGAGGCCGGCGTGCCGCTGAGACCCGGGCACGCTGCGGGCGAGCACGAAGCACCAATCGCTGACGTGGGCGAGCGATGTCCACACCTTCTGCCCGTCGATCACCCACACGTCGCCGTCGAGGCGCGCTCGGGTTTGCACGTTGGCCAGATCGCTGCCGGCATCCGGCTCGCTGTAGCCCTGGCACCAGCGTTCGGTGCCCTCGCGAATGCCGGGCAGGAACCGTGCACACTGCTCGGGCGTGCCGTACTCGATGAGCGTCGGGGCGAGCAGGTTCTCGCCCATGTGGTTCACCCGCGCCGGCGCCTGCGCCCGCGTGTACTCCTCGGCCCAGATGATCTGCTGGGCCACCGACGCGGCTCGTCCGCCGTGAGCGGCCGGCCATCCGAGCCCGATCCAGCCTGCTTGCCCGAGCTGTCGTTCCCACCGCACTCGCGTCTCGAAACCGATGTCCTCGTCGCCCGGTCCACCGCGCCCACGCAACGCCGCGAACTCGCCGACCACGTGCTCGTGCAGCCAGCCGCGGGCGAGGGCGCTGAACTCCTCGTCGGTCATGCGTTGGGCGTCGCCTTGGCGTCTGCGGCTCGCTTCATCTCGGCGACCATGTCGAGGAACGGCAACCGTTCGTACTTGACGGTCGCCATCAGCCGCTCGTCGATCTGCTCCGGCGTCCAGCGGCCGTCGTTGTACATCGACCGCACCTCCTTGGGCTGGCTCCAGACGGCGATCTTGTTGCCGACCACCGAGTAGACCTGTCCGGTGATGTGCTTGGCCTGGTCGCTGAGCAGGTAGACGGCCATCGGCGACACGTCTTCGGGGTCGCCGTTCTCGGCCAGTTGCATCGGCACGTTGGCGCTCATCCGTGTGCGGGCGACGGGGGCGATCACGTTGGCGCGCACGCCGTAACGCTCGAGGCCCACCGCGGCCGAGTACGAGAGCGACACGATGCCGCCCTTGGCCGCCGAGTAGTTGGCCTGGGCGACGGATCCCAATGCCCACACGCCCGACGTGAAACCGATCAGCGACCCGCCGCCCTCCTGCTTGCGCATCACGGCCGCGGCGGCGCGGTAGACGGTGAAGGTGCCCTTGAGGTGCACGCGGATGACGTCGTCGAACTCGTCCTCGCTCATGTTGAACAGCATCCGCTCGCGCAGGATGCCGGCCACGCACACCGCACCGTCGATGCGGCCCCACGTGTCCACCGCCGCCTCGACGACGGCCTCGCCGCCGGCCATCGAGCCCACGTCGGTGGCCGCTGCGATCGCCTCGCCGCCCAGTGCCGTGATCTCCGCGACCACCTCGTCGGCAACGGCCGACGACGGCTCGCTGCCGTCCATGCCGACGCCGTAGTCGGCGACGACGACCTTGGCCCCGGCGCGTGCTGCATCGAGCGCGATGCATCGGCCGATGCCGCGGCCTGCACCCGTGATCGCGACGACCTTGTCCTGGAGGAATCCGCTCAACTCTGCTCCCATGGTTTCTGACGAACCGTCAGAAACTACCATCGGGGGTCGTGGAGGCAGTAGCGGGGATGAGCGATCGGATCCCCCTCGCCGAGGTCGGCGCGTACGCGCGCCGGGTGGAGGCACTGGGCTTCGACACGCTCCACGTGCCCGAGACGATCCACGACGGCCTGATGGTGTCGATGCTGGCCCTCCAGGCGACGACGCGCCTGCGGGTGACGAGCAGCGTCATCCTCGCGTTCGTGCGCAGTCCGATGCTCGTCGCGTACGCGGCGTGGGATCTCGCCTCGTTCGGCGGGGGCCGCTTCGAGCTCGGCCTCGGTTCGCAGATCCGCCAGAACATCGAAGGCCGCTTCTCGATGGCGTGGAGCGAGCCGGTGGCGAGGATGCGCGAGTACGTGGAATCGCTGCGCGCCATCTGGCACTCCTTTGCCACGGGCGCGCCGTTGCACCACGTGGGGGAGCAGTACTCGTTCACCCGTCTCCAGCCGTTCTTCAACCCCGGTCCGCATGCGTACGGTGCACCGAGGATCTGGCTCGGCGGGGTGAACGAGAAGATCTGCGCACTGGGCGGCTCGCACGCCGACGGGTTCGTCACGCACCCCACCAACTCCAACCCGCGCTACCTGCGCGAGTGGTGCATCCCCCGCCTCGAGGCATCGGCGACGACCGCCGGCCGCGCCCGACCGAGGTTGATCACCGGCAGCATGTTCGCGACCGGACGCACGGGCGGCGACGTCGACGCCAGTCGTGAACACCACCGTGCGATCCTCGCGTTCTTGTACACGACGCCCGCGTATCGCCGTTCGTTGGAGCTACACGGTTGGGCCGATCTCGGTGAGCAACTGCAGCGCATGACTCGAGCCGGTGAATGGGATCATCTCCGCGACGTGCTCACCGACGACGTGCTGGAAGCACTCGTGCCGCAGGCGACGTGGGCCGCGTTGCCCGACGTCGTGGGGGAGTGGTTCGCGGGGCTGGTGGACGGTGTGATGCTGCCCGTGCCCGCAAACCCGCAGGACGACGACGAGTACGCACGAGTCGTCGCCGCGATCCGCGCGATCTAACATCGGTTCGATGTACCTCGCCGAGACGCCCGACCAGCAAGCGCTGCGCGAGGAGCTGCGCAACTACTTCGCCGCCATGCTCACGCCCGAGGTTCGCCAGCGCCTGGGCACCGCCGGCGAGGGGAGCCCGGAGTTCCGCCGCCTCGTGCGCCAACTCGGCTCCGACGGATGGCTGGGGCTCAGCTGGCCGAAGGAGTTCGGTGGTCGGGGCCGCCCGGCGACGGATCAGTTCATCATGTTCGACGAGATCCAACGCGCCCATGCGCCGTTCCCGTTCGTGACCGTGAACACGGTGGGTCCGGCCATCGCCTCGCGCGGCACGCAGGAGCAGAAGGAGAAGTACCTGCCGGGCATCCTCGCGGGGGAGGTCAACTTCGCGATCGGGTACACCGAACCGGAGGCCGGCACCGACCTCGCCAGCCTGCGCACCACCGCCGTGCGCGATGGCGACGAGTGGCTGATCAACGGCAGCAAGGTGTACACGTCGGGTGCCAACCAGGCGGACTTCATCTGGCTCGCCTGCCGCACCGACCCCGACGTGCCCAAGCACAAGGGCATCAGCATCGTCATCGTGCCCACGTCGTCGCCCGGCTTCTCCTGGACGCCGATCACCACCGTCGGCGACGTCCGCACGACCGCCACCTACTACACCGACGTGCGCGTCCCCCTCGGCAACGTGGTGGGCGAGGTCAACGGTGGCTGGGGGCTGATCACCATGCAGCTCAACCACGAGCGGGTCGGCCTCGCCGCGCTGTCGGGCCTCACCGAGCGGCTGCTGCTCGACGTCGTCGAATGGACCACCGCCACACCCGCCGTGGCCGACGGCTCGACCGGTCGGATGATCGACCTGCCATGGGTGCAGATGGACCTGGCCCGCTGCCACGCATTGCTCACGGCAGTGCGGTTGATGACCTGGAAGCTGGTGCGCGCCGTCAGCGACAACACGTTGGGCCCGGCGCAGGCGTCGAGCGTGAAGGTGTTCGGCACGGAGAAGGTGGTCGACGTCTACCGCATCCTGCAGGGCGTCCTCGGACCCGTCGCCAACCTGCGTCCGGGCTCCGCCGGCGCGGTGCTGCACGGCGAGCTCGAACGTGCATCGCGTGCCGCGCAGATCAACACGTTCGGCGGCGGTGTGAACGAGATCCAGCGCGAGCTGGTGGCGACTGCGGGGCTGGGCCTCAGCCGCTCGCGCTGAGTGCGCCGGTGGCCATCACGGCCAAGTTGTGCACCCATGCGTCGTGATCGAGGCTCGGCGTGCGCCCGGAGTCGATCTGGCGTGCCCGCGACCCGAGCGCCTGTGAGACGAGCTCGAGGAACCGTGTCACCCGCTCGTGGCGCTCCGCGTCCGTCAGCCCGGCGGGCAGCAACGACTTGATGCCGAGGAAGGCGCGCATCGCCTGCTCCGGTGTGCCGCCTTCCTCCCAGCGGTCGAACAGGTCGCTGAGCTGGCTGACGATCGACAGGAACGCCCGACCGTGCGGGTCGGCGAGCATCGAGACCTGGGGCACGATCACCGCGTCCACGAAGTGGGCCAGGCTCGGCGCGACCGAATCGTCGTCCAGCATCTGCCGGCGAGCGGCCTCGATCGACTCGTTGTGCTCGTCGAGGATCGCGGCGAGCAGGCCGTCGCGTCCGCCGAAGTGGTAGTGCAACGCGGACGTGTTGCGCTGGCCCGCTGCTTCGACCACCGACTTCAACGAGGTGGCATGCACCCCGTTGCTCGCGAACAGGCGACGGCCCTCGATCACCAATCGTTGACGCGTGTCGGCCGCGTCGCGGGGCATCAGATCCTCTGGATGATCGTCCCGGTGGCGACGGCGCCACCGCAGCACATCGTGACCAGCGCGAACTCGGCGTCGCGACGCTCGAGCTCGTGGAGGGCGGTGGTGATCAGTCGGCTGCCCGTCGAGCCGACCGGGTGCCCGAGCGCAATCGCGCCGCCGTTGACGTTGACCTTGCCGAGGAGATCGTCGTCGGAGATGCCGTACACGCTGGCCCAGGAGAGCACGACCGATGCGAACGCCTCGTTGATCTCCACGATGTCGATGTCGTTCATCGTCATGCCCGTCATCTCGAACAGCTTGGCGGTGGCATCCACCGGACCGTCCAGGTGGTAGTACGGGTCGGAGCCGACGAGGCACTGCGCCACCAGGCGGGCGCGTGGCCTCAACCCTTCGGCCTTTGCCCGGGCTTCGTCCATCCAGAGCACGGCGGCGGCGCCGTCGCTGATCTGCGACGAGTTGCCGGCCGTGTGGATGCCGTCGGGAACGACGGGATTCAGGCTCGCCAACTTCTCTGCGGTGGTTTCGCGCAGGCCTTGGTCCCGGGCGACGGTGACGGTGCTGCCGTCGGCCGCGGTGACGTCCACCGGGATGATCTCGCGCTCGAAGCGGCCCTCTTCGGCGGCCCGGATCGCCTTCTGCTGGGAGATCAGCCCGAGGAAGTCGACCCGGTCGCGTGTGATGCCGCGCCGCGTGGCGATGCGCTCGGCAGCGCCGAATTGATCGGGCATGTCGATCGACCAGTCGGCCGGTTTCGAGGAACCGTTGAAGAACGTGGTGTCGTCGATGCGGGGAACGTTCGCGCCGAGCCAGACCTTGCTCATGTGCTCGACCCCGCACGCCAGACCGACGTCGATCGCGCCGACGCTGATCAGGTTGGCGATCATGTGGTTCGCCTGCTGCGACGAACCGCACTGGCAGTCGATCGTGGTGCCGGCCACCTGGTAGGGCAGACCGGCGGACAGCCATGCGGTGCGGGTGACGTTGCTGGCCTGCTCGCCCGCCTGGGTGACGCAACCGCCGACGACCTGGCCGACCTGCGACCCGTCGACGCCGGCGCGCTGCAGCACCCCGACCTGTGCATGGGCCAGCAGGTGCGTTGCGTGAACGTCGGCGAAGTAGCCGTTGCGCTTGCCCACCGCGGTGCGACCGGCCTCGATGATGACCGGGTTGTTCATGCTGTCTCCTGGAGCTGGTTAGTTGCGAAGAATCCGCGCAAGGCGTTCGCCATGTGGGCACGATGTTGCCTGCCGGAGATCACGATGTCCACCATCCCGATCGACGTGTGCGTGTGGCCGCGCGCTTGCACGTGATCCACCGCTACGCCGGCAGCTCGCAGCCTTGCCGCGTATTCGTTGCCCTCGTCGCGCAGTGGGTCGAAATCGGCGGTGATGATGGTCGCCGGCGGCAGACCCGCGAGGTCCGGGTGGAGCAGGGGCGAGGCTCGCGGGTCGGAGCGGTCCGGGACGTCCGCGTAGAGGTCCCAGAACCAACGCATCAGCGACGCGGTGAGGATGTAGCCCTCGGCGTTCTCCTGATAGGAGGCGGTGACGCGCGACCCGTCGGTGACGGGCGTGAGCAGCAACTGGCCGGCGATCGCCGGGCCGGCGTGGTCGCGGGCGAGTTGACACGTGACCGCGGCGATGTTCGCGCCGGCACTCCACCCGGCGACGGCGAGCTGACCCGGGATGCCGCCCAGCTCGGCCGCGTGATCCGCGATCCAGCTCACGGCGGCCAAACCATCGAGCGCTGCGGCAGGGAAACGGACCTCGGGTGCGTGGCGATAGTTCACCGAGACGATGACGGTGTCCGACTGCAGGCACAGGTCGCGGCACAACGGGTCGTCGGAGACGTGGCTGCCGATCACCCAGCCACCACCGTGGAAGTACGCCACCAGCGGGTGCGGCCCGGGACTCGTGGGCCGGTACAGCCGGTACTCGAGCGTGGTGCCATCGGCGCCGGGCAGCGTGCCGTCGATGATCTCGCCGACGTCGGGGCCGGGCGGTCGCAGCTCGGCGCCGGCATCGGAGAACGCACGGGCGTCCGAAGGCGACATGGAGTCCATCGACGGCAGTCCCATCGTGGCCATGAATTCGAGCACCATTGCCACGTCGGGCTGCACGCGGCGGATCACGCCGTCCACGCAGTGCTCGCCGCCGGGCCCGTCGAGACGGAGCCCGAGGTACTCGTTGCCGGCCACTTCGTCGCATGCCCTGCGGTAGCGGTCGACACCACCGATGTACGGCATGAACACCCGTGGCTTGCCGGGCACGTTGGCGCCGATGTACCACGAGTTGGCGGTGGGGTGCAGCGTGAGGTCGGCGCAGTCGTTGACGTGCACGACCCACCCGTCCTCCGCGGTCTGCGTGGGCTCGATGGTGTCGAAGCCCTTGTCGCGGACGTGGGCGATGGCGTCGGTCACCCAGTCGACGTGCTGCTCGATCGACACCGCCATATTGGAGAGTACGGACGGACTACCGGGTCCAGTAATCATGAAGAAGTTGGGGAAATCTACCGCCGTCAGTCCGAGATACGTCGAAGGACCGCCCGTCCATTTTTCCTTCAACGTCAAACCATTCCGGCCTGCAATGTCGACGGCCACTATCGCACCCGTCATTGCGTCGAAACCGGTCGCATAGACGAGCGCGTCGAACTCGAACGACTCGGTCGTGGTCGAGAGTCCAGTTTCCGTTATCGTTGCAATTGGTTGAGTGCGAATGTCTACCAGACGGACATGTGGAAGGTTGTACGTCTGGAAATAGTTCGTGTCCAAGCACGGCCGTTTTGTTCCAAAAGGATGGTCTTTTGGG
The DNA here is from genome assembly GCA_043759015.1 of Actinomycetota bacterium. Lineage (GTDB taxonomy): Bacteria > Actinomycetota > Acidimicrobiia > Acidimicrobiales > Ilumatobacteraceae > UBA668. The sequence continues at coordinate 170 of JAYVMH010000258.1, read as the reverse complement.
CACAGCGCTTCGGCTGTCACAGGATCATTCACGATGGAGCGGATCTTTTCGCGAATCATTTCAGCGACGATGGCGTTCGCGTCCTCGTTCACCAATATGTCGTTGAAGACACCGAGAATTTCGAAGAGTTCTCCCGACTTCCATGCCGCTTCGAATCGGTCACGACGAAC
>JAYVMH010000257.1:0-41112 GCA_043759015.1 Actinomycetota bacterium | reverse complement strand
GGAAGCAGATCGGTGCTCATGTCGACCTCACGCACGAGCACGCCCCCCGAGTCGGTCGAGCACGAGATCGGCGCCACGGTCGAGGCGATCGGCCAGATCGAGCCACGCCACGAACAACCCGAGATGCCGACCCTGCGGCACGTCATCCCACGCGTCGTCGGGAACGACGTGGAGCCACACGTTGGGCTGCTCGCGTTCGGGCCGCGCCCGCAGGCGCTTCGACCACCCGCCCGCCCGGCGCGCCGGGAGGTACACGTCGTGGACGCCGTCAGGATCGAGCGGCGCGCCCGCCTCGATCGCCGCATCACGACCACCGAGGCGGACGTCGGGATCGTCGAGACCGTCCCCGAGCACGCCAGGATGCACCGACAACGGCTCGTGAAACGCACGGGCCCGAAGATCACGACGACGGCGTCGAGCGAACCCGGCTCGCGGCGGCGCAGCATCTCATCGGGCCGACCGATGCGCGACCACGCCACCGACGCGCTCAAGGGGCGGCCACGCCGGTACGGGCGCACGTTGTCGAACAGATCCAGCTCCCGCCGCTCCAGCAACCACTGGCTCCCGGTCTTCCTCGCCGGCAAAGCCCCGGACAGGATCAGCGCCTCCACCCGGCTGCGGTGCACGCCGAGCCGCTCCGCCGCCTCCTGCACGCTCACGATCCCGAACCGAGCCACGCCCCACATATAGCAGCACTGCCACATTTGGTGGAGGACCGGCGCAACGGCGCGGTGGATCGAGCGTCCGGTCCCTCGGGCGCCGGGCAAGGGACCGACATCGACCGCGAGAGCGGTACCGCTGGGTCGTCAACAGCGCCGAACGAGCCGCTCGGTGCTCACCCCAGTGCCGCTCTCGAGGTCATCAGATCGGGGTCGGGCGGGGTCGGGCGGAGATCGGCGAGGCACTGGAGGGTCCACGCCTGGAGCGCTCTGGCGTCGCTGAGCCGACATGTCTCGGAGCCGAAGGTCCAGGCGACGCAAGCCGGTGAGCGCCGTCAGGAGCAGTGCGGCGTGCGCTCCGCCGTCTGTTGCCGGTGCCGGCAGCTCCAACGCCGCACCCCGTGGCCGACACCGAACGAGCCAGTCGGTGACAACGTCGATCTCGGCCCGCCACGCAGCGAACGGAGCGGATCCCCTGTCACAGCGGCCGCGTCGCTCCCACCAGGCGATCATCACCTCGAGCGTGGCGACCGTCTGCGCCACCAACCCGGGAGCGAGGGGCCCCCACGGCCGCGAGGTCGTCGAGGGCCGGTCGCTGGAGCGTGGCGAGATCGACCGGCGCATCTACAGCGACGACGAGAGCTTCGAGCTCGGGCGGCGGCGTCATCCGAGAGTGCGAGCCCCTGGTGAGTCTGGACCATCTCGAGCACAAGGCCGACGACCCCATGACCCCCATCGCGACGGAGCGGTCACGGGGCCTGCAGCTCGCGGTGGGTGAACGTGACGAGGCAGAACACGCCGTAGGCGGCGAAGCCGGCACCGACCACGACCACCACGGCGAGACCCCAACGCTCAGCGGCCAGGCGGCGCAGGGCACCGTCCAGCCCGGTGGCTTGGCTGGCGTCATAGGTGATCGCGGCGCGGACGAGGAAGAAGCCGATGAGCCCGATGCCCACGCCCCGCCCGAACTCCCCGACCGCACCGATCCGCCTCGTCCAGGCCCGCCGCGGCGCGGACCAGCCGGTCAGATCGAGTTCGTCGGTGACGTCTTCGCGTGCTCCTTTGACGATCCGGTAGAGACCGGCGCCGATGGCGATCGCTCCCACCACGCCGATCAGGAGACGGCCGCCACCATGAGCCATGATCCGACTCGACAGCGAGCTCACCTTTGCATTGCCGTCAGGACGGGTCGACGCGGCCCGGGCAAGCGAGAGCGCGGTCAACGCGAACGTGACGTAGATGACCGCGCTCACCAGGTAACCGACGCGGGTCACCCACGCCTTGACGTCCGAGCCACCGGGGAGCAACGCCGAGACCAGCCGCCAGCCCGCGTAGAGCAGCATCCCCGCGGCCAGCACCCACATCAGCAGCTTCCCACCCGAGATCTGGGCGATCGTCTTCAACGCTCCGGTCGGACTCGCCTCCTGCCCACCACCCGAGGTCGCCCGCGACCAACCCGTCGCCTTGGCCGCGACCAGCAACGCCAGCACCCCCGCGCCCACGTAGACGATGCCTTTCGCGAACCAGCCGGCACGACCGACCTTCACGAGCCCTGGATGGTCACCAGTGACACGACCGACCGGGTTGTGCGGCAACGAATGAGCTCTCGACATGTGCACACTCCCTCGACAGGGGCGTGGTGCCCATCCACTCGCGTCGGCAAACCCCGCCGCTCCTACGCCAGCGCCAGGTACAGGCACTCTTGCCATCGCGCTGATGATGGTTCCAGAGCGGCGGATGGCCGGCACCGGAGTGCAGAGGGCGACCTGACTCCGGTGCCGTACGCCGCGAGCTTCGACCCGATCCAGCGCGCCGGACCGAGCACGACGGAGCGGGCCGGCTACGACTTGAGGAGCGCGGCGACCGGGAATGCAGTCATGGCGAGGCCGGCGACGGTCGTGGCGAGCACGGAAGCCCAACCTGATCGGAACTCGCCGAGCACGTGTTCGGAGCGGGCAAGGATGATGATGAGCAGGATGAGTGGTGGCGCGGTGATGCCGTTGAACACGGCGGAGAGGTAGAGGGCGCGGATGGGGTTGACGCCGATGCCGACGAGGGCGAGGCCGATGACCATCGACGCGACGATGATGGCGTAGAAGCCGGGAGCGTCGCGAAGCTTGCGGCTGAGGCCTTCGTGCCAGTGGAGCGCTTCGGCGACGGCATAGGCGCTGGAGCCGGCGAGGACGGGTACGGCGAGAAGTCCGAGGCCGACGATCCCGACGGAGAACAGGAGCTTGGCGAAGCTGCCGGCGAGGGGCTCGAGGGCTTGGGCGGCTTGCTCGGCGGTTCCGATGTTCACCGCCCCCGAGGCACCGATGGTGACGGCGGCGGTGCACATGATGGCGAACATGGTGACGACCCCCGAGAGCATGCCGGTCCACACGTCGACCCTCATGGCCACGAGGTGGGGCCGGTCGACGGGGTCTTCGGGGCCGTCGTCGCGTTCTTCGACCTCTTCGGAGGCTTGCCAGAAGAACAGGTAGGGCGACACGGTGGTGCCGGCGATGGCGGTGAGGGCGATCATGTTGGCGGCGTCGAAGTGGAAGCGCGGGAGGAACGTGCGGGCGGCCACGGTGCCCCAGTTGACGTGGACGACGGCGAGGACGGCCACGTAGGCGACGAGCGAGAGGGCGAACCAGCGCAGGATGCGCGAGTAGCGGTGGTAGGGCACGAGCACTTCGGCCACGGCCATGAGCACGGCGAAGAGCACGACACCGATCCCGGCGGGAACCGGTACGAGGAGGTGAAGGGCGGCGCCCATGGAGGCGAGGTCGGCGGCGATGTTGAGGGTGTTGGCCGACACGAGCAGCACGACGGCACCGATGAGGACCGAGCGGTGGAACCGCTCGCGCATCAGCGTGCCGAGCCCCTTGCCGGTGACGAGTCCGAGGCGGGCGGTGGCTTCTTGAACGCCGACGGCGAGCGGGAGCAGGAACGGGGCCATCCACAGCAGCGAGAGGCCTTGGGCGGCGCCGACCTGGGAGTACGTACCGATGCCGGACGGGTCGTCGTCGGCGGCACCGGTGACGATGCCGGGGCCGAGCCGCTTGAAGTAGCCGTGGCCCCGCAGCGAGCCTCGACGGCGGTGGTGCCGGATCGGTACCGGACGGGTTGGCGATGGCACCGGCCGAGTCTGACATGCCGACCCGGCCGTGAATCGCCTGGAGCGTCGCGCCGCCACTGGACCGGCCCACTGGCCGCTGATCCAGGTTCATCCGAGGTCGAGGCGACCGGTGTCGGCCCGACGCGGGATTCCTCGTCCAACGGAGTCGGAGGCATCCAAGAACAAGCGTCGGGCCGCCTCGAGCGTGGCGGTCACATCGTCCACCGGTGAGGCCCGGGATCAGGTTCTGACGGAGACGGGCGGCCGGTCGATCACCCAACTCGGCCCGAAGGCGCTCGTCGCGTGCTCGAGCCCGCCCGACGTCGAGCTCGCAGATGACCTGCCCGAGGAACTTCTCGGTCTCGCTGGTGGCACGCACGTGCGGCTTGCGCTCGACCTCGTAGCTGTCGAGCATCGCCGACGAAGCCCCCTCTAGTCGACATCGTCCTCGGTGGCGCGTTCATCGTGACCAAGCTCGTGGCCACCTCCATGATCGAACACGGGGTGCGCGGTTCGATCATCAACGTGCTCTCGACCGCAGCATGGCAGGGCCAAGCCGGCAACGTCGGCTACTGCTCCGCCAAGTCCGCCCTCCTCAACTTCACCCGGTCGGTCGCCATGGAGCTCGCACCCCACGGCATCCGCGTCACCGGAATCACCCCGACGGCCACCATGCCCGACGACCCCACGCTCGCCGCCGCGTTCACCGGCGCGGCCGAGAAGATGCGTGACGCGGGCCTCATGGACTTCGCCGGGCAGAACCCATGGGAACGCCTGCCGACACCCGGCGACTACGTCCGCCCCCTCGTGTTCCTCGCCTCCGACGATGCCGCGCTCATGACCGGGAGCAACCTGACCATCGACGGCGGCGCCACCGCCAAGTACTGGTCACAGTCACCCCGACGTCGACACGAGGCGGCGCCGAACGACGGCCTTGTAGATCTCGAACCACGCCACGCCCAAGCATCCAGCGGCGGTGACGAAGAGCCAGTCGAGTGCGCGGAGCGGACCGAAGTGGAACGCGTTGCGCAGCCACGGCACGGTGAGGAGCACGACGAGCAGCACGGTCGCGAGGGAAAGGATCCACTTCAGGGTGGGGTTCCTGCGCTCACGGAACGTCTGCCAGACCGAGAGTCGCCACGATCGGTTGACGAGGATCAAGGCGACGTTGCCGATCACCAGGGCGGCGAAGGTGACCGAGCGGACCTCGACGTCGGGCCGGTCGCCGAGCACCGTCCACAGGTACACCCCGAGCACGGCGAGCAGCGCCGACAGGCCCTGACAGGCGGCGATCGTCAGGACTCGCGTGCCGAACATGGCCTCGCCGGGCCGGCGTGGTGGGCGCTCCATGATGTTCGGGTCGATCTCGTCGGCCTCGTAGACGATCGAGCAGGCCGGGTCGATGATCAACTGGAGGAACGCGACCTGCACCGGGAGCAGCACCAGCGGCCAGTGCGCCGCGAAGACCGGGATCAGCGACATTCCGAATATCGGGACGTGAACGGCGATGATGTACGACATCGCCTTGCGCAGGTTGTCGAAGATCCCCCGACCCTGGCGGATGCCTCCGGCGATCGACGCGAAGTCGTCATCGGTGATGACGAGCGCGGCTGACTCGCGGGCGACGTCGGTGCCACGTTGACCCATGGCGATCCCGATGTCGGCGGCGCGCAACGCCGGGGCGTCGTTCACCCCGTCGCCGGTCATGGCCACGACCTCGCCGTTGGCCTTCAACGCGCGGATCAGCTGCAGCTTCTGTTCGGGCACCATCCGTGCGTAGACGCTGACGTTCCGGGTTCGCTCGGCGAGTTCGCCCTCGCTCATCGCGGCAAGCTCGGGTCCGGTGATGCAGACGTCGGCATGTTCGAGGCCGATCTGCCGGGCGATGGCCAACGCGGTACCGGGGTAGTCGCCGGTGATCATCATCACCCGCACGCCCGCTCGCCCGCACTCGGCAACCGCATCGGCCACTCCTGGCCGGACGGGATCGTGCAGCCCGATCAGCCCGAGGCACTCGAACGGGAAGTCGTGCTGCTCGTGCGGCAGGCGCGATGTCTCGTCGAACCCTGCCCGCGCGACCGCCAGGACCCGCAACCCCCGCGAGGTCGCGGTCTCGACCTGATCGAGCAACCGGGTCCGTCCGGCGACGTCGAGGTGGCACAAGTCCGCGATCGCTTCCGGCGCCCCTTTCGCGGCGACGACGAAGTCGCGGAGGTCCGGTGAGCGCCAAACATGCGACAACGCCAACAACTGGTCAGACAGCGGGTACTCGCGCACCAGCTCCCAGTCTGTGTGCACGTGCTCGGTGTCGGCGAGGCGCGCCACAGCCAAGGTCCTGAACGCCCGGTCCATCGGATCGAACGGATCGACGGGCGAGGCCAACGCCGCGAACTCGGCGAGGGAGTGGAACGCGTCGGGTAGCGGCTGGTCGTCGAGCACGTGGACGGTGCCGTCCACGACGAGCTCGCGGACCGTCATCTGGTTCATGGTCAACGTCCCGGTCTTGTCGACGCAGACCACGGTGGCCGAACCGAGCGTCTCGATGACCGGCGAACGTCGGGTGAGCACGTGCCGTTGCGACATCCGCCATGCACCCAACGCCAGGAACACCGTCATCACGACCGGGAACTCCTCCGGCAGCATCGACATCGCCGTGGCGATCCCGGCCAGGAACCCTTCCAGCCACCGGCCCCTCGTCAGGCCGAACACGACGACGACCAAAGCAGCGGCGACCGCGCTCACGATCGCGATCGCCCGCACCATCCGGCGGACCTCGGCCTGCAACGGCGTACGACCAGGTTCGATCGTGCGCAGCGCCGTCCCGATCCGACCCAGCTCCGTGCGCCCGCCGGTCGCGGTCACCACACAGACCCCGCGACCCTTCACCACCAACGTGCCCGAGAACACCCACGGGGTGCCATCACCACCCGGCCGGCCCGGCTCCGCCGAGCCCGTGTGAGCGACGGTCGACTTGCGCACGGGCACCGACTCACCGGTCAGTGCGGACTCGTCGACCGAAAAGTTCATGCACTCCAGGAGCGTCGCGTCTGCCGGCACCCGATCACCCTCGCCCAGCACGACGACATCACCGACCACGACGTCACGACCGGCGATCCTCACTCGTTCCCCATCACGCACGACCAGCGCGCGTGGTGACGACAGATCGCGCAGCGCGACGAGCGCGTTCTCGGTCTTGTGCTCCTGATAGATCGAAATCGCGATCACCAGCAGCACGAACGACAGCATCACGGCGCCATCGAGCGGTTCGGACAACAGGAAGTTCACGGTCCCCGCGCCCAGCAACAACAGCAGCATCGGCTCGCGCACGACATCCCACGCCAGCCGTACGACGTTGCGCTGCTTCGCCGTCGGCAGCTCGTTCGGACCGTCGACCGCATGACGTCGAGCGACTTCGGCCGCACCCAGGCCCGTGCCGACACGAGCGCGAAACGACTCGACCCCGCTGACCATCAGACCTCACCCAGCGTCGTGCGCCCGCGCTCGATCCGAGGCAACGCCCACGGAGGCAGCGGTGTAGCGACGGTCTCCATGGGCGGACTCCCTGAGGTGGGCGATCGACGATCGCGCTACCGAGGTTCGTAACGCACGAGTTGCATGCACCGCTGCGATCGGCTGACACCGCCCGCACAGCGCGCGCCCACGCACTGTACCACCAGGGGGTCCGTGCTCCCTCGGACTGCCACGCCGGTGGGATGTCGGGGCTCGAACGCCGCCTTGGATCTCGGGGGCGCATGCGACAGACTGCGAGCATCGGGACTGTTTCGATTGGCGCCCTCGTACGTTCGATCGGATGACCCGACCGTCCGAGCCGAAGGCGAGGTCCCCGTGACCGGATCAGTCCCCGATGCCCGCAGCGTCGTCGTTGCGTATCTGGACGTGCTCTACAACCAGCGCCGTCTCGACCTCATCCCGGAACTGATCGCCGACCCGACGTGGCGACACAAGGCGGGCGAGGTCAAGGCCCTCACGATGTCGGAGTCGGTCGAGCGGCTCCAGGACACCCTCGACCTCTGCCCTGAGCGCCAGTTCGACACGGTGGTGCTGCACGACGACGCAACGATGGTCACCGTGAACTGGAACGGCCGCAGCACCCAACGTGACGGCCGCTCGTACGAGTACTGCGGCATAGAGGTGTTGTGCGTCGTCAACGGCAAGATCGTGGAGATCTGGAACAGCCGCGAGACCGGCGGCCACTGGCAGCCGTCACAGACGTTCTGACGTGGCGGGCGCTGACATCCCCGTCGACCGGCGCGCGCTGGCCGCGTGGCTGACCGACGCGCTCGGCCGCGACATCGCCACCGACACGCTCGCCATCTCCCGGCCGTCGGGCGGCGGCTGGTCGAACGACACGCTGTTCGTCGATGTCCGAGGCGCCCCGGTCGATCGGGTCGTCGTGCGACTCGCGCCGTCGGGGCCCGCGATGTTCCCGTTCTACGACTTGGCGCATCAGATCGAGGTCATGCGACGGGTGGCGAGCTCCGGCCACGTCGCGGTGCCTGCCGTACTGGCTGACGACACGGGCGGCGCGCGCCTCGGGCGGCCCGCGTTCGTGATGTCGTTCGTCCCTGGCCGCGTGCCCGTGGACGACCGCCCGTCGTTCGCGGAGGCGGGCTTCCTCCACGACGCCGACCCCGCCGATCAGCGAACGTTCCACACCGGCCTCCTGGACGCGATCGTCAGGGTGCACCAGACCGACACCCGCGCGTTCGCTCCGGCCCGCGACAGCGGCGACTCCACCGTGCAGGCCGCGCTCGACGACCTGCAGGCGACGTGGCGATTCGACCCGGGCGACCGGTGGTCGGACACGGTCGACCACGCGTTTGCCGCGCTCGCCGAGGGCGTACCGGAGCCCGGCGAGGACCTGTTGCTCTGGGGGGACGCCCGGCCCGCGAACGTGATCGTGGACAACGAAGGGTTCCGCCCGATCGCGCTCCTCGACTGGGAGTTCGCCACGATCGGGCCGCCGGAGCTCGAGCTGACGTGGCTCGCCGAGATGAACCGCATGCGCATGCAGGGCTCCGGCGTCGCTCCACTCCCCGGGTTCCTCAGCGACGACAGCGCGATCGACTACTACGAGGCCCGCACGGGCCGAACCCTCGGGCACCTGGCGTGGTTCACGCTGTTCTCCGCCACCCGGGTCGCCGCGCTCATGCACCGGCACCTGCGCGTGATGGTCCACCTGGGCCGCCTACCGGCCGATCACCGCCTCCTCACCCGCACGATCGCTTCCGATCGCGTCGCCGACCTGTTGGGCGACGACCGGGGCCGGAGGATCGGGTCATGACCGACCTCCGACCCGTTTGACCACCGCCATGACTCCCCGGTCACAGCCGGACACCGCTCATCGGGTGCCCGGTACGGCCTTCCCGCTGAAAGGGACCTTGAGCAACGGGGCGATGAAGCACACGTTGAGGACCCCTGCGACGAGCGGTACCAGGCCGACGATGGCCAGGATGACACCACCGGTGCCGCCGATGGCGAGACCGATGACGATCAGCGCGAGACCGGCGATGACGCGCAGAGCGCGGCCGGCGGTGGTGGCCATGAATCGAGCGAACGACATGTCGGTTCTCCTTGTTGCAGACGGCGAGGTGGTCGCCGCCAGACGGTGCGCCCGATCAGCGCAGGGCGAGACCTGATCGGCCAGCGGTGTAGACGGCGACGAGCACGAGGAGCCCCACGAACCAGCGCTGCAGCGATCCGGAGTCTCGAGTGCTGGCGAGGCGGCTGCCGACGACCACACCGATGAGGCTGGCGACCGTGAACGGGACGACGGTCCCCCACTCGATGGCGCCCCCCTGGAGCCGGGTGGCCATGGCGACGGCGGAGTTGACGGTGATGACCAGCAGGCTGGTGCCGACGGCTTCGGGCATGGTGAACCCGAGGGCGAGCACGAGAGCGGGCACGATCACGAAGCCGCCGCCGACGCCGAAGAACCCGGTGAGGAGCCCGACGAGGGTGCCGGCCACGACGACCTTGACCGAAGTCAGGGGGTCGAGCTGCACGCGGGTCGGGGCGACCCCGGCAGGGATCGGTACGGCGGCGGCGCCCACCGAACGCGCCGTGCGGGGCACCGCGGCCGGCCGGCGGGTTCGGCGCCCCATGGCGTAGGCGGCGACCAGCATGAGTCCGGAGAACGCGAGGAGCAGCACGTTGGGGTCGGCGGCCTTGTTCCAGTGCGAACCGAGCAGCGAACCGCCGACCCCCGCCAGTCCGAACACCGTGCCGGCCACGACCCGGACGCGTCCGGCCCGCAGGTGGGGCACGATGCCGATGAGGGCGGTGATGGCGACCAGGAGCAGCGACGTGGTGGTGGCGTGCTTCGGTGTCTGCCCGGCCGCGTACACGAGCGCCGGCACCGCGAGGATGGAGCCGCCACCGCCGAGCGCGCCGAGGGACACGCCGATCAGGAAGCCGAGGGGGGAGGACAGCAGGGCACGCATCGTCGTCTCAGCGGACCAGGTCGAGGTGGCCGTGGTGGTTCACGAGGGGCAGTTCCACGGTGCTCATGCCGCCGCGGTTGTCGTGGTCGCCCAGGCCGTGTAGCCGCCGAGCAGGTCGGAGATGTCGACGAAGCCGTGGGCCCGAAGGAGGCTGGCTGCGATGGCCGACCGATACCCACCTGCGCAATGCACGACCGTAGGCGCCATGCGATCGAGCTCGTCGATGCGCCCGAGCAGGGCGGGCAGGGCGATGTGCCGCGCGCCGGGGATCACGCCCGTAGCGAGCTCGCCCGCATTGCGCACGTCGATCACGACCAGGTTCGGCACCGCGGCCATACGGTCGGCCAGGCTGCGGGCGGACAGCCGCGAGAGCGGTTCGACGAGTTCGGGACGGGCCATGAACGCAGCCTCCGGCTCGACGAGCGCACCGAGCACGTCGTCGAAGCCGATGCGCGCCAGCCGGACCGTGGCCTCGGGCTCGTGGCCGGGGGCGGTCACGAGCACGATCGGAGTCCCAGGCCGCATGACCTCGCCCGCGTACTCGGCGAAGCGACCGCCCAGCCCGACGTTGATGGATCCCCGCAGGTGCCCGGCGGCGAAGGCAGTGTCGTCGCGGGCGTCGAGCACCACCGCCCCCTCGTGCTGGTGCTGAAGCACCTGCTCGACCGACAGCGGAGCCACACGAACGTCCTCGTCGAACAGCGGGCGCTCCTGGCGGTTCCTCACCGCGACGAACGGGAAGTACAGCGGCGCGGCGGTCTGCCCGTCGGTGACGGCGGCGACGAACTGCTCCTCGGTCATCGGGGCCAAGGCGTAGTTGGTGCGCCGCTGCTCCCCGATGGTCGACACCGTCTCGGTCGACAGGTTCTTGCCGCACGCACTGCCCGCGCCGTGCGCAGGGAGCACCCGGGTCGCATCGGGCAACGTCAGCAAGCGCTCCTGCAGCGAGTGGTACAGCTGCCGGGCGAGCTCGTCGGCGGTGACGCCGAACGACGCCAGCAGGTCGGGACGGCCGACGTCGCCGATGAACAGCGTGTCGCCCGTGAGCACGCCGTAGGGCTCGCCGCGCTCGCCGTCCGGCCAGATCACGATGCTGATCGACTCCGGGGTGTGCCCGGGCGTCTCGCGCACCTCCAGCTCGATCGCGCCGAGGCGGATCACGTCGCCGTCGGCGAACGTCTCGATCGGGAACTCGGCCCGACCCTGCGCGGCGCGGCCGTAACCGATCGTCGCTCCGGTGCGAGCGGCCAGCTCCAGATGTCCCGACAGGAAGTCGGCGTGGAAGTGCGTCTCGAGCACCTTGACGATCCGCAAACCGTGCGCCTCGGCGTCGGCCAGGTACTCGGCCACATCGCGCTGAGGGTCCACCACCACGGCCTCACCGGTGACGGTGTCACCGATCAGGTAGCTCGCGTGTGACAGGCAACCCAGGTAGTACTGACGGAAGAACACGGGCTCACTCCCTCGTCCGAATCTTTCACCACTATACCCTCGGGGGTATCAGACGCAAGGGTCGGACGGCCCTTACGCAATGCCCCGGCCGCCACGAGTCCGACGAACCCACCGCTGAGGTGCGGCGCCTTTGCCGTCGAGGCTCTGGTCCGGTGGGGTCACGCTTCACAGCGTGGCGCACGCCGTCTGCTGCGTCGACCGCCCAAGGACCCTTGATGCGCCCAGATCGGACGAATCTCACGCAAGAAGGACCCAGCGAGACACCACCTTTGCGGTGTCCGCCGTCACTCATCCTGGTCGAACCGCGCCCACGACGTTGCGGCCGTTGAGCGGACTGATCTTGACGACGTCGCCGGTACGGGGCGCCTGCACGATGTTGCCGTTGCCGATGTACATGCCCATGTGGCCAAGATCAACATTGAAGAAGACGAGGTCGCCGGGCTGTAGCTGATCGAGCGACACGTGGGGAAACGCGTTGAACTGCGACACTGTGTAGTGCGCCATGCGTACACCGGCGCGATCCCACGCCCACTGGGTCAGCCCGGAGCAGTCGAACGTGTCCGGCCCGTTCGTTCCAAACACGTACCGCTTCCCGAGCTGACGCAGAGCCTCGCCCACTGCCACGGACGCCGCGGGTGAGGTGGGAGGGATCGGGAGGCTCTCGATGGCCTGGGGGCTCGTCGCGCCGTTGGGTCGGTTACGGCCCGGGCTGGGAGCCTCAGTCGGGGCGACACGACTCGCGGCCGCGGCGCGAGCGCTGGACTCGGCGCGCTTTGCCTGCTCGGCGCGCTGGCGAGCCGCGAGCTCGGCAGCCTTCTTGGCCTGCTCGGCGCGCTGACGGGCGGCTGCGGCCGCTTCGGCCACGGCCGCTTGACGAGCCTGTTCGGCAGCCACCGCGGCGGCGAGGTCGCGACCGACGGAGGCAGCGAGGGTGGCGAGCTTGGTCTGGGTGCGTTCGATCTCAGCGCGGTCTGCAGCGATCGAAGCAACCAACTGCCGTTGGCGATCACGTCGCGCCTCGAGCTCGCCGGTGGCTCGATCGATGTCCTGCTGCGCCGCCCGGAGCTGGTCGAGTACATCGGTCTGGTCCCCCAGGACGACTGGTGCGTAGCCCCGACGGAGACCGGCTTCGTTGGGGCCGTCGGCGGCAACCATTGCTGACAGAACGCCGGTGTCGTCCCCACGGATGTACGAATTGACCGCGAGCGTGGCCAGGCGCAGCCGCAAGGCACCAACCGACGTCCGTTGGCTGTCAAGGGTCTGGGTGCTCGCGGCGAGCTGCTGCTCCAACACGGCGAGCTCATCGCTGGCGCGCTTCGAGCGCTCGTTGAGTTGCTCCGCCTGCACGGTCAGCCGCTCACGCTCCGTTGCGATGCGCTTCGCCTCGGCCTGCTTGTCGCTGACAGGATCGGCGACCGCGGGAAGACCTCGGTTAGCGATGACACCGAGCAGCACGAGAGCGATGCAGAGTCGGCGCCTCATGCGACGTCGACCGTGAACGCGGCGGTGTGCACCGTCTCGCCCGTTGCGAACTGCAGGAAGAGTCGATGTCGCCCGGCCTGCGGGGCTCGGGCGGTGAACGACGGCTCGGGCCTAGGACCATCCTCGGGGTGGAGGTAGGTGAAGCCAAGGGTCTGCTCTTGGAGCGCGACGAGGTGACCACCTGCACCGAGGTACCCGGTGATGCCAGTCGCCGGCTGACCAGCATGGCTGACCGTGAAGGTCAGCGTTTGCGCGGCGGTTGCACTCCGCGATCCGTCCAGAGTGACGTCGTAGCCGTCGACGTCGACCCCGAGCGCGACGCGGGCAGATGCGCCTCCAGGAACCATCGGCGTGACGTCGGCGATCAGGTGCCAGCGTCCTGGGGTAGAGAAGTCGACATCGACAGACCACGTGCCGTCCGCCGCGAGCTTCATCCCTGCCATCGGGTCCGGCGTAGTGAGCGACGAACCCGCTGCCGCCGTGGTGCTCGAAGGCGCTGCGCTCGAGCGACCGCGCTGCCCACACGCACTCACCGCGTTGGCGACAAGCAACCCGGCGGCGACGCGCGCAACCGTCATCCAACGATTCGACACACCAAGACTCCTGACTCGAGACGAGATCGACGACACCAACCGGGAACCGGCGGTGGATCTACGTCCTCGAGATGCAGAGCGCGGTGAGGGCCGGTGCAACCGACAGCGTTGGCGGGGCGAGGCCCCAAGCCCCTCGCCAGGTGCGGCGCACCGTGCGGACCCGCCCGACCGTCACGAGCGCGACCGCGACCAACGCCAGCAGCACCAGACCGACGAACGGACTCGCCGAAACCCGCACGCAGGCGACGAGCTCGGACATCGAGCACTGGTCGCCGCTTGCCGGTTCGGGCACGGTCGAACCCGGTCGGCTCACCGTCGCGCTGGTCGAGCTCCCGTGGGCCACTGCGACACTGCCACCCTCATGGTGAACGAGCGACACGCAGACCAGCACCAGCCCGACCACGGCGGCCGCCATGGCGACGCAGAGCACGCGCCGGAGCCGGGTGGACATGTCGACAACGTTACCATTGTGTCGCGTTCGTGCGCCGACCATGCGCAAGAAGCGGTGGTGTCCACGTCGAGCATCATCCACCGAGCGGGTTCGTGGGGAGGGTCACGACGAAGGTGGCGCCCGGTGCCGCGTCGTCGATGGTGATGGTGCCGCCGTGGGCGGTGACGAGCTGGTGAACGACGGCGAGCCCGATGCCGCTGCCCGCGATGTGGCGGGTGGGTCCGGCGCGGTAGAAGCGCTCGAAGACGTGCGGGCGATCTGCGGGGTCGATGCCGGGTCCGTTGTCGCGCGCCGTGAGGAGCGCTCTCGTGCCGTCGGTCACGGGTCGCACGTCGAGGTCGATGCGGCCGCCGGCTGGGGTGAACTTGATGGCGTTCGTGAGCAGGTTGGCGACGACCTGCGCCAGTCGAGCGGGGTCGCCGCGCACCTCGACCGACTCGAGGTGGCGGTTCAGCGTGTGCTGGTGCGCGTCGAGGAGCGGCGCGAGCGAATCGGCGACCTGCGCCGCGACGGCGGCGAGGTCGCAGCGGACGTGGTGCAGCCGGGGTTCTGTGGCGGCGGCGTCGGCGTCGGCGAGCGTTCCGAGATCGTCGACGAGTCGGCGGAGTCGCAGGATGTCGTCGTGGAGCTGCACGAACCGATCGAGGTCGGGCGCGGCGATGCCGTCGATGACCTCCTCGCAGCTGCCCTGCAACAAGGTGAGCGGTGTGCGGAGCTCGTGGGCCACGTCGGCCGCGACGTTGCGGCGGGTCGTCTCGTGGGCCTCCAGGCGCTCGGCCATCTCGTCGAACGTGCGGGCCAGCGTGCCGAGCTCGCCTGGCGCGTCGTGGTCGTCGACGCGGGCGCTGGCATCGCCATCGCCGAGCCGCCGCGCGGTGGTGGTCATGCGGCTCAGCGGGCGGACGACGCGGCCGGCCAGCGGGACTGCGACCGCGAGTGCCACGAGCGCAGCGGACACCGCACCGATCAACACGGCGCCCGAGAGCGCATCCCGCACGTGCCGCTCGGCCTGCCCGAGCTCTCCCCGGGTGAAGGTGACGACGGCAGTGCCGACCGGTCGACCGTCGGCGACGACAGGAGCCCGGCGGGCGACGCCGTCGACCACGGTGCCGATCACCGGCAGGTTGCCCATGCGGCTGCGCAGCAGGAGCGGGCTGCCCTGGGCGTCGAGCACGGTCAGCGAGGCCCCCGCCTGGACGGCGACCATCATGGCAGGGTGCGGGTCGGTGCCGTCCCAACCGCCGTCCTGCTGGTAGCCGAGGGCGAGGGTCTGGGCGATGGCGTCGGCCGTAGCCTGCTGACGCTCGTCGGCCAGGCGGCCGACGGTGTGCCGGGTGCGCCACAAGGTCAGCCCGGCGAGCACGAACACGGCGGCGACGGCGACGGCCACGAACGCGGCGACGAGGCGGAGGGCGAGAGGGCTGCGAACGATCGGGCGATGGTCAGCGATCACGGTCGACTCCGAGCCGGTAGCCGATGCCGGTCACGGTCTGTACGAGGGTCGGACTGGCGGGATCGGTCTCGATCTTGCGGCGCAGGTTCTTCACATGCGAGTCGACGGTGCGTTCGTAGCCGTCGAACTCGTAGCCCCGAACCCGGTTGATGAGCTCATAGCGCGAGCACACCCGGCCCGGTTGCGCGGCGAGCGTGGTGAGGATGCCCCACTCGGTCGGCGTCAGTTCCACCGGGTGGCCGTGGGCCAGCACGCGCCGGGTGAGCTCGTCGATGCTCAACGAACCGTTCCCGTAGGATACGGGTACGTCCGCCGTGGGCGCGTCGGCGCGGCCGCGTCGCAGGATGGCGCCGATGCGGAGCACGAGCTCGCGCGGGCTGAACGGCTTGGTGACGTAGTCGTCGGCCCCGACCTCGAGGCCATGGATGCGGTCGCGTTCGTCGATCTTGGCGGTGAGCATCAGGATCGGCACGTCGGAGCGCCGGCGCAACTCCAGCGCGACCTCCTCGCCGGGGACGTCGGGGAGACGCAGGTCGAGCACGACCAGGTCGACGTCGGTGTGGGTGGCGACGTCCAGGGCCTCGGCCCCGCTGGCCGCGGTGATCACCTGGTGGCCCTCGTGTTCGAGGTAGCGCCGGACGAGCTCACGGATGCGGGGCTCGTCGTCCACCACGAGCACCACGGCCACTCAGCTCACCTCCGTGCGATCGACCATGGCCGCGACGGTAGCGGGCCCGGTCAGGCCCGGTACGAGAGCACCGTCGCCATGCCGGTCTCCAAGTGGTACGTGTTGTGGCAGTGGAGCATCCACTGGCCCGGGTTGTCGGCCTGCACATCGACGGCCACCGTGGACATCGGCAGCACGTTCACCGTGTCCTTGCGGGCGCTGCCCGCGCCCACGAGCGCGAACGTGTGGCCGTGCAGGTGGATCGGGTGGAACATCATCGTGGCGTTCACGATCTGCAGGCGCAGGCGCTCGCCCTCGCGGACCGTGATCGGCGTGGCGTTCGGGTAGCTCCTGCCGTCGATGCCGTGGGTGTAGCCGTTCGTGCCCGCCGTCAACGTGATCGTCTCGGTCCGGTCCGGAGTCTTCGTCGGCAGGCGCACCGCGTCGGTCGCGGTGAGGTCGGTGTACGCGAGCGTGCGGCCGGTGAGCTCGGTCGGGAGCGTTCCCACCGCAGGCGCGGTCGACGCGTCGCTGGTGACGAGCAGGGCCTCGGCGGCCGGATCGGACTTCCCGATCGGACGGGCCACGATGGCGAACGCGCCCGACTGGGTCGTGACGATCACGTCGTAGCGCTCGCCCATGCCCAGCTCGACGTTGTCGACCTCGACCGGGTTCACTGCGAACCCGTCGGCGTGGGTCACGGTCAGCCGATGGCCGGACACCGCGATGCGATACGCCGTGTCGGACCCTGCGTTGATGAGGCGCAGACGCACGCGTTGACCCGGAGCGCACCTCACCACGTCACGCTCCATCGGCGCTCGCCCGTTGATCAGGTGCAGCGGGTAGGCGACATCACCGGACAGGCCGCCCATGTTGGAGCCCATGCCCGACGACGCCGACCCGCTCCCCATGCCACCGTGACCAGACATGCCGCCCATGCCTCCCGTGGACGCGTCGGTACCACCCATCATCCCGGAGTGCCCCCCGTACTGCTGGAGCGACTGGAGCACCTCGTCCTGCGTGCGGCCGTACCCGTCGAGCCAGTCATCGAGCATCAGGGTGGCATCCACGTCGTAGGCGAGCGGCTCGCGCCGATCCTCCACGATCAACGGCGCGTACAGGCCGCGGTCGAGCTCGAGACCCATGTGCGGGTGGAACCAGTACGTACCCGGGTCCGGAACGGTGAACCGGTACGCGAACCGGCCCCCAGGCTCGACCACCGACTGGGTGAGATCGTGGACGCCGTCCATGTCGTTGCGCAGCGCGATGCCGTGCCAGTGGACGGTGTTGGCGGCCGTGAGGTCGTTGACGAACGTCGCTTCGAGCAGATCGCCGGCGCTGGCCCGGATGCCGCCCTGACCCGGCCGCTCACCGAACGCCCACGTAGCCACCTCGCGTCCACCGATCGTGGTGGTGACCGGTTCCGCTCGCACCGTGGCCGTCACCGTCCTGGCACCGGCGGCCCGGCGCAACGCATCACGGCGATCGACCGACGGATCAAGAGAGCCGACGGCAGCACCGCCGACCGGAGCCGGCGTGTTCCTGCACGCAGCGAGCACCAACGCGCCGGCGCCCGTCAGCAGCAGTTCTCGTCGTGACCAGCTCCGCATCGTTCCTCCAACCATGACCGCCGGCGCGCCATGACCGGCGTCCGTCAGCCACCACCATGGCGACCGGGTGTGGAGACGGTGTGAAGACTCGGTGAAGCCGATCCGGAGTTCGCGCCGCCCACCGGTCCATCGGGAACGCGCGCCTGTACCGTGGGTTCTACAAGGCAACACGGAGGTGCACCATGCACAACGGATACATGCACGATGGATGGGGCGGAGGCTCGTGGGGGTGGATCGCCATGGCCGCCTTCATGGTCCTGTTCTGGGGCGGCGTGATCTGGGTGGGCATCAGCCTCATACGTCGTACCGCTCAGGTGGCCCCGTCCCACGCCGGCGCCACCACACCCACGCCGGTAGCAACGCCTCCGCCTCCGAACCCACAGGACGTGCTCGCCGAGCGGCTCGCCCGTGGCGATATCGACCTCGAGGACTACCGGCAGCGGCTCGAGGCACTGCGTCAAGGTCGATCCGGTTGAGGCGCCCCGCCATGGCTGCAAACGCCGGCGTCGGGCCGAACCAGCGGTTCTCGGCCTGACGCCAGCAGCATCTATCCGGCGATGATGCCCTTCATCTGGGCGATCTCGGCCTGCTGGGCAGTGATGATGTTCTCGGCGAGGGCACGAAGCTCGCCGTCGGCGCCCTTGGCCTTGACGGTGGTTGACATCTCGATGGCGCCGGTGTGGTGAGCGATCATCATGGTCAGCCAGGCTGCGTCGAAGCCGCCGCCAGTCTTGGTGGCAAGACCGTCCATGTCGCCCGCGCTCATCATGCCGGGCATCGACGCCATGTTGTGGCTGTCGTCCATCGCCATCTCGACCGTCTTGTTGTGGGCCTTGAGCCACGCCGTCATCTGCTGGATCTCGGGGTCCTGGGCCGCCTTGATTCGGGTGGCGAGGTTCTTCACTGCCGTGCCTGCGGCCGCCTTCGGATCGAGGGCCAGCTCGGACATCTCGATCGCCTGCTCGTGGTGGGCGATCATGCCTTGCGCGAACTCGACATCGGCGTCGTCGACGGCAGGGTCGGTCATCGTCGACGCCGTGGACGCGACAACGGTGGTGGTGACCGACGATGAGCCGGCCGAGGATCCGCCGCTGCTCCCGCAGGCGCCGAGCGCCAGGCCCAGGCTGGCAATGATCAGTGATGCGCGCATCTGTCGCATGGTGATGCTCCGTTCCGAGGGCTTTCTACACAGTGTAGTAGCCGCTGCTCATGGCGTGGGGTCGCGCAGGACTCCTACAGCGACGTCGCTGGCGGCGACACGACCATGGCGGCGGTGAGGGCGATCACCACGAGGCCCAACCCGAACTCGACGACCATCGCCCGCCGGAGGTGTTCGATCGTGACGGGGCGATCGCGACCCGAACGGCCGAAGGTGAGGGCGACGCGTCGGCGGTTGGCGTTGGCGATGACGAGCATCGCGGCGAGCCCGACGACTTTGCCCACGAGCAGCCGACCGTGCGCTCCGCGGAGTACGTCGGTCGGGTAGCCGACGAGGCGGACCGATTGCACGATACCGGTGAGCACGATGGCGGTGACTGCGGTGGCAGCACGGCGCCCAAGGGCGGGCACGACGGTGGCGAGGTCGTCGTGGGGTAGGCGGCGGAGTGCGCCGAAGCCGACGATGGCGAGGGCGCCGATCCACAGCGCAGCGGCCGCGTGATGGACGACGTCGAGCGGGACGCCCAGCTGCGGCCAGCGTTGGGAGGCGGAGTGGCCGGCGAACGACCAGGTGGCCAGGAGGCCCATGCCGGTGAGCCCCAGCAGGCTCCAGCGGATGTCGGGTGGGCCGGGTTCGCGGCGGTGGAGCAGGACCGCGGCGCAGGGCACGAGCACGAGGGCGCGCAGTAGCAGCGCGGTGCCGGCCGGGGTCTGGCCGGCGCGGTCGAGTGCGTCGAGGGATGCCCACGGGGCATCGCCGGAGATGTCGGATGCGAGCACGATGAGCTGGAGAACGGCCGTCCCGGCGACGGTGGCGAGGGCACGGGTTTGCACGCGTCGGAGCATGGGGAGCTCGGCGATGCCCGGCCAGATCAGCGCGCCGGTGAGCACGATGCCCACCAGCGTCATGATGGCCAGGTACGAGACGTACCGCAGCAGCCACCGGACCAGGGACGGTACGGAGGACTCGCCGGCGGCGCCACCACCGTCGCCGGGCGAGGTGACCGCGGGCGGAGGTGCACCACTGGTGGTCGGTGTGGAGGTCGTCGCCGCGCCGACCGTCACCCTCGCGGTGGACGCAATGGGCGCGGCGACGGTGAAGGCGATGCGCCCGGTGAGCGGATGGCCGTCGGGACCGACAAGTCGCCACCGCACGGTGACGTCTCCGGCCGCCAGGGCGGAGGAGAGCTGGGCGACCACCTCGGTCTCCCCCGCCGGCCCGTGAGCCAAGGCCGCCGCTTCGGTCCGTGCCCCGGTGGCGTCGATCGCCTGCACCGTGGCGGTGTCGAGCGGCACAGCCGATCCGAAGATCATGGAGATCTGCGCTGGTGCGCTCGACAAGCTGGCACCATCGGACGGCTCGCTCGACACGAACGTGTTGTGGGCCGACGCGGCCCGAGGGGCCACGAGCGTCCCGACCGAGACGAGGAGCAGCGCGATGAGGCAACGAAGGAGACGGTGGGCGGGGGGCGCGAGCATGATGGCGGGGTCAGAGCGACGCCGTTCCGCTCGAACGGCCAACTACACGATGTAGCAGTATAGTGGTGTTGCGCGGCGGCCCCGCAGCGGGCTCACAACAGGTACGAGAGTGATGACCCGTCGACCAGATGGTGCTTTGGAGCACGACATCCTCGAGGTGCTGTGGCGTGCCGATCGACCGTTCCAGCCCGCCGAGGTCAACGATCGGCTACCGCAGCCCTTGGCCTACACCACGGTCGCCACCATCCTCACCCGTCTCCACGGCAAGGGCCTGGTGGAGCGCGAGCCCGTCGGTCGGGCGTTCGCCTACCGTGCCGTGCTCGACGAGTCCGAGCTGGCCGCCCAGCGGATCGACGCCGTCCTCGCCGATGCCAGCGATCGCAGCAAGGTCCTCGTGCGGTTCGTCGACGGGCTCTCCAAGCGCGACGCCCGCCTGCTCCGACGCCTCCTCGACAGCGACGGCACCTGATGGGCGCCGCGCTGCTGTACCCGTTGGCGGTGGCCGTCGCCATCACCGTCGCCAGCTCGACGGCACACCGGCGCCTGCCCCCACCCGTCGCCGCCCGGTACGTGACCGCGAGCCTCGTGCTGATCGGTGTGGCCGCCCTCCCCACGCTCGGGCTCGTGGCGCTCGGCTTCCTCGCCCACTTGCCCCTGCTCGGCTTCGGGCTCCGCTGGTGTGCCCAGGCGTTCGGGCTCCACGGCACTGTGCCCGCCTGGGTAGGTGTTCCCGCCATCGTCCTGTTGGCTCACGGCTCCTGGCGGGCCAGGGGACTTCTCGGTGAGCACCATCAGCTTCGCGCCGACCTTCCCGGCCCAGTCGAAGTGAGCACCGACGAGCGCCCGTTCGCCATCACGAGGCCTGGACGGGGCGGCCGCATCATCATCTCCCAGGGTCTCGTCGACCTCCTCGATGAGCGCGAGACCGACGTCGTGCTGGCGCACGAGCGCGCCCACGCCCGCCACCGCCACGACCGCTACCTGCTCGTTGCCGAGCTCGCCGGCGCCATCCTGCCCCCGCTCCGATGGCTCACCCGCCGCGTCCGCTACTCGCTGGAGCGGTGGGCCGACGAGAGCGCCGTACGAGCCTGCGGCGATCGCCGCCTGGTCGCCGACACGCTCGGCAAGGTCGCGCTGTTCGGTCACACGCCTGTCGTCGCGGCCGGGTTCACCGGGTTGGGTGTGATCGGCCGGGTCGAGGCCCTCATCGGGCCAGCGCCGACGCCCACGCACCGCACGCTCACCGCGGCATTGTGGATGTCGCTCCTGATCGCCACCGGGTTCGCGGCGTTCCAGCTCCACCACCTCGAGCGTCTCGCCGCCGCCCTCTGCCCGCACTGACCCCGTTCCGACCGGCCAGTGATCGGGTACGGGCCGAAGACAGCGGTGACGCGAAATCTAGCCCAGGCCTCGGGCAGCCGGGCTCGCGGCCCGGTGCTGACGGCATCCTGGTGAAGGACCGGCTGGCCCTGGAACGGATGCGCAGCGTGGACGCCGTCCTGTTCGACAAGACCGGTACCCCCACCACCATCGTGGGCGCCGTGGCCGAACCGCGGCGTCGAAGGCCGTGAGGTGGCAGCCGAGGTCGGCGCCGACCTCGGCGTCAACGCTCCCGCACTGGCCCGCGCCGCGGACTCCAATCGGGACCGTTCGCCCACTACCTCCGAGCTGCGCCGCGTCGTGCCCACGACGGAAATCGGCCATCGCTACCGAGCGCCGCACCGACGAGGAGGTAGAGCGCCACACCGAGCAGACCGAGAAGCACGCCATACCTAGTCAGCTTGAGCATGGCTGCCTCCAGGACATCGGTCGCTCATTCTACTACACCATGTCGTACACGACCAACGTCTATCGGTCACTGAGGATGCGCGGGATCAACCGCCGTACGCGCCAGAACGTGTCTTCCATCAGAATGTGATCGAACTCGCCGTTCCGTCCGATGCTGTACAGGCCCGCCACACCCGTACCGTTCGCGGCGAGGTCGGCACGGTCGTCCTCGTAGTCCAGGGCGAACACGGGGTAGCCGAGCGGCTGGCGCAGTACTCTGGCACCGATCACTCGGGAACTGATATCTCCGACCAGGGGGCCAATCGTCGTCACGCATCGATCGACGAGGTCGTCATCGGAGAGGTTCCACACGTCGTCGCCGGGTTGGGCACCGAGCTCGCACAGGATCATGGTCTTGCCCTCTGGAGCGGTCCACGGCATCGACAGCGGTGTCTCGGTGACCCGGAAGTACGGGAACCCGTGTGGCGTCCACACCACGACGTCGGGCAACAGATCACGACCGAGGAGCTTGAGGTTCACCAGCACGAGACCGCGGAACCGGAACCGGCCGAAACGCTCCAGCCGATCGCTGCCCTGCACGAGGTCCGGCAGCCGATGCACCGGCAGCGTCGAGATGACCGTGTCGGTATCGATGTCGCGCCCGTTCACCCGCGCACCGACGACCCGACCATCGTCGACATAGACCGCTTGAGCGGGCTGGTCGACCTGGACCCTCCGGGGCAGCTGGCTGGCGACGTGGTCGCAGATGGCGCCGACGCCTGCAGCTGGTGACACGTGGTGGACGCCCGTGGCGGACGGCTCCTCCTTGCAATAGCCAATCATGACTGCGCGACGGGTCAGGCGCTGCGCCGCCCGCAGCCAGATCGTCTGAGCCAGCCCCGTCGGGATCTTGTCGATCACGCTGGCCGAGAGCTGCTCTGCCGGCAGACCGGACCACGCTTCCAACAACGGCAGGGCGACCTCCTCGGCGAGCGCCGCGCCGTAGTCGTGACGGAACCGATCCGCCGCCACCCG
The DNA here is from genome assembly GCA_043759015.1 of Actinomycetota bacterium. GTDB lineage: Bacteria > Actinomycetota > Acidimicrobiia > Acidimicrobiales > Ilumatobacteraceae > UBA668. The sequence continues at coordinate 17,739 of JAYVMH010000257.1, read as the reverse complement.
CAGATCCCGATCAGGCCGACGCACCCGCTCAGCCAGCGCGCTCGTGACGTAGCGGGGTACGCCGAGTAGCCCGACCGGATAGTGCGGGTGGCGCCGTGCACTCAGGTGCACCACCTCGCCATAGCGGGGCAACACGTGGAACGGACCGGGCATGCCGAGCGCAGCCACGAACCTGTTCGTCACGAAGTGTGCACCGACGTCGTAGCTGAAGCCGTCCGCGTCGACGTGGCTGGCGGCCATGCCAGCCAGGCGGGAGCCCGCCTCGTAGACGTCGGCGTCCACGCCGTGCCTGGTGAGTTCGTGAGCGGCGACGAGACCGGCGATGCCGCCGCCGATCACCACCACCGGCGGACGTGCAGCACTCATACCCGCCTCCGAAGGACCACGCGCAGCAGAGCGCCCCGACCCGCAGCGGTGAGCACGCCGTCGAGGACTGTGAACACGGCGAGCGCTGGCGCGTCGGACAACGAGAACCGATCGACGATCCAACGCGGTGCGCCCCAATCGTCCAACCAGTTGCGCACGCTGTAGGTCCAGTTCACGGGGCTCGTGGCGGTGCCCAACTCGTCGATCTCAAGTCCGCCTCGCTCGGCCAGCAAGCGCATCGAGCCCTTGTTGAACAGGTTCCAGTGCCGCGGGAAGTGGTAGCCGCCCCAATGGCGGCCCTTCGCCAGTGCGAAGTCGGGCGAGTCGGTCGAGTCCGTGATCAAGTAGAGGCGTCCCCCCGGACGCAGCACACGGGCGATCGCCTGGAGCAGCACGACGGGATCGGCAACGTGCTCCACGGTCTGAATGCACAGGGCCATGTCGACGGACCCTGGCTCGATCTCGGCGCATTCGATCGTCGTGAGGTCGACCGCCAGCCCCTTGCGACGAGCGGCAGCCACGGCGCGGTCGTCGGTATCGACGCCTCGGAGCCGCCAGCCCGGCGGACCGTGACGGCGGAGGAGGTCCAGGTGAAAGCCGTCGCCGCACCCGACGTCGAGGCGGAGGCGTCATGGGGCAGCCCGCGTCCGACTCGGAGCAAGCGGCGAGCCTCGAGTCGACTCCTCACGCGGTGCACGATCCCGAACTGCGCCGCATCGAATGCGAACGCGTGGTAGCTATCGGGATAGATGCGGCCGAGCTCGGACAAGGCCGGACGCGGGTCGAGGTAGACCAGACGGCACCGGGGGCACTGGACGGCCAGGAACGACTGGTCGGATGTCCGATACTCGAAGTCCTCCCCCACGCCGACGGGCACCCCATCCTGGCCCCCGCACAGGCAGCAGCCGACGGGCTCCATCACCACTCCTGCTGTCGCCGGAACCGCCGACTGTTCTGCACTCACGTTCACTTACGCCTCCCCTTGATGTCGAGTGACCTCGATCCAGATACAGAAGTCGAGCGACCACCAGGCTCAGGGGCCGATGATCGGGGCGGTGTCGGACCGTCGGGGGCTCGTCGATGTGACCTCAGGGAGCCCGAACCCTGGACAGCACGGCACCATCGATCTGCGCGGAACCGCTTGCTCTACGTCAGCGAGATGCAGAGTGCGGCGAGTGCGGGCGCGTTGCTCCGCCGGGATCGGCTCGGCGACGCGATGCCGAACCCGACGAGTCGCTGACTGACGCCCCCGAACGTACCCAGCAGCCCCAGGAGGACCACCGCCAGGACCATCGGGATCGACGACGAGCCGTGAGGACCGGGAAGACCGATCGCCGCGACCACATCGGCGAGTGCGCACCCACTGCTGCTACGGCCGTCTTCATGAGACGAACCATGATCGTGACTTGCCAGGTCGCTAGAAGCGCGGGCCGAGACTGCGACTGTCGAGGTGACCGACGAGGCCTCGGGCCCGTGGTGGTCAGCGAGCACGACGCAGAGCAGTAACAGCAGCGAAAGGACGACGGCGGTCGCCGCAACGACCACGCGAACGAACCGACCGGCCATGCATCGAACCTATCAGCGCCGCGGGGCCACTGACACTGGGGGTGGCACTCGCCGGTAGCGACCTGCCGGAATTCGGACGTCCGGACGACTGGCTCCGGTACCTGCACCCTACGGTGGCCGCGAGGCGAGCGCTCAGCCCTCACCAGCGGCACACGTCTGTGGCCACGCTTGGGTCGGGGTCATAGGGGGCGCCCGACACCGATCCGGTCTACGGCCGGCCCTGTTCGATCCAGGCCTGGTAGCCGCCGGCGAGATCGGTTGCGCGGTGCAGGCCGATCTCGCGCAGCATGGCCGCCGCGAGACTGGAGCTGTACCCCTCGTTGCAGACCACGATCACGCGCACGTCGTAGTTGGTGACCTGGGCGATGTGATGATCGCACGCGGGGTCGAGACGCCACTCGAGGACGTTCCGATCGATCACGACCGCGCCAGGCAGCTCGCCGTCACGCTGGCGTTGCTGGACGGGGCGCGTGTCGACGATGAGCGCCCCCGCGAGTCGCTCCGTCTCCAGAGCGTACGGCTCGACACGATCCAGGCGTGCGCGTGCAGCAGCGAGGATCTCATCGATCGGGTGGATCTCACCGCCGTGACTGGTCATCGTGGGTGCGTCTCGTACATGCGGACGGCGACGACCAGACCGGACAGGGCAGTGAGCGCGGCGACCGCGTAGATGGCGGCGGGGATGGAGACGAGGTCGGCGAGCACCCCGGCGAGGAGCGCGCCGATGGCGAACCCGCCGTCGCGCCACAGCCGATAGACGCCGACGGATCGGGCACGCCAGGCGGGGTGGGCGACGTCGCCGACGGCGGCGAGCAGGGTCGGGTAGACCATGGCGGTCCCGGCACCGAGCACCATCGCCCCGACGGCCCAGGTCACGAAGCTGCCCGAGGCGGCGATCCAGGCGATGGCGGCGGCCTGGGTGAGCATCCCACCGGCGATGAGGGGCTTGCGCCCGACGCGATCGGAAAGGCCGCCGGTGTAGAGCTGCCCGAGCCCCCACACCGCAGGGTAGAGCGCCGCGAGCACACCGACGCGAGCGATGGAGAGGCCGGAGGCGGCGAAGAAGATGGGGAACAGACCCCAGGCGAGCCCGTCGTTGAGGTTGTTGACCAGCCCGGCCTGCGAGCACGACGACAACGCCTTGTCCCGGAACGAGGTGAGTCGGAAGATCTCGGCGGTGCTGAGCCCGTCGGCATGGCCGGACGGGGACGCCACGTGGGTGGCCGCCTCGTGACGGGCGTGGGCATGGGTCTCGCGCACGAGGAACACCGACAGGCCGAGGCCGAGGCCGGCGTAGGCGATGCCGAGGAAGAACGGTTCGGGGCGCAGGCCGGCGTGTTGGGCGATGTAGCCGGTCACGAGTGCGGTGACGGCGACGGCGCCGTAGCCGGCAGCCTCGTTGAGCCCCATGGCGAACCCCCGACGGGCCGGTCCGACGAGGTCGATCTTCATGATCACCGTGGTCGACCAGGTCAGGCCCTGGTTCACACCCAGGAGCACGTTGGCGAACACCACCCAGCCCCACGTCGGCGCCCAGATGAGCAGCAGCGGCACCGGCAGCGCGAACAACCAGCCGGCGACGAGCACGGGCTTGCGGCCGTGGCGATCGGAGAGGGTCCCGGCAAAGAAGTTCGTCGCCGCCTTGACCGCGCCGAACGCCACGATGAACGTGAGCGTCGCCGTGAACGCAGTGAGACCGAACGCCTGCTTGGCGAGCAGGGGCAGCACGGTGCGTTCCTGACCGATCATCCCGCCGACGAGCGCGTTGACCCCGACGAGGAGCGAGAACTGGGCGATGTTCTGCCTCAACCCCAGCCGCAGCGGCACCTCCCCCGCCGGCGCGCTCATCGTCCCGTCGCCAGCGGCCGCCCGGTCTCGGCTGACCAGGACTCGGGCCCGCCATCGAGGACGACCACCTCGGTGTGCCCGTTCGCCACCAGGATGCTCGCCCCCGACATGGCGCGCTCGCCGTGGCCGCACATCACCGTGACCGGGCCGCCCGGCAACCCTGCGCCCTGAACGGCGCCGAGCTCGATGTTCTCGGCCGCCGGGAGGTGACCGGAGGCGTACTCGTTGGCCTGGCGGACATCGACGATCCGCCCGACCACGCCGGCGGTGTCGACCAGTGGGATGGTGCTCAGCGGGCGACCTGCGGCGCCCCAGGAGTCGATGCCGCCAGCCACCACGCCGACGAGGTTCTCGTGGCCGACGTCGAGACACTGACGCACCAGCTCGTCTCGGTCCTGGCCCTCGTCCAGCACGAACGCGAGCGGTCGATCGGCCTCGACCAGCCACCCGAGCCAACTGGCGAAGACCGGGCGCAACGCATTGGACAGCGACCCCGGTACATGAGCGGCTGCGAACGAGGCGATCGGCCGGGCATCGACCACCACGCCCCCTCCGCTCATGTGGCGATCGACGCGGTCATGGTCGAGCTCAGCCAATCGTGGGATCGAGTCGTAGCGAGCCGGACCCCGACGGTTCAGCTCCGGGAGGCGGGCGAAGTAGCTCGGGAACGTGCCGAAACCAGCGACGAGCTGCTCGACGAAGCGGTCCTCGTCGAGGATCGAGAACAGCGGGTTCGTCGCCCGCTCACGGGCCAACGTCGACGTCCGCCGCGACGCGCCCGGCGCAGAGCAGAACGAGCCGGCTCCGTGGGTCGGGTACACCGGCAGATCCCCGGGAAGGTCATCGAAACGCCGCAGCCCGGCGAACATCTCGTGCGCCAGCGGCACGGCGAGATCCGGGCCGCACAGGTCGGTCCGGCCCACGGTACCCACCATCAGCGACCCGCCGGAGAACAGTGCCAGCGGTGCCCCGTGCCCCAGCAGCACGTACGCGTGATGGTCGGGCGTGTGGCCGGGTGTCGCCACCGCCACGAGCTCGACCCCATCCGCCAGACCGACGTGCTCCCCATCACGTACCGGGCGATGGCGCGAGTCGAGGCGCGACGCGGCCGGCGCGACGAACGCCGCCCCCGCCCGGGCGGCGAGCGCCGGGCTGCCGGTCACGTAGTCGGCGTGGGAGTGGGTGTCGAGCGTCCACGCCACCGTCAATCCGAGGGATCGGGCCATGCGCTCGTGTGCCGTCGGGAAGCGCGGCGGATCGACGACAGCGGCGGTGCCGTCGCCGAGGTCGATCAGGTACGACGAATGGCCGAGGCCCTCATCGACGAACGGATGGACACGCACACGACCTCCTCAAACAACTGCTTGAATGCTCGCGACGAGGGGGGTAGATTGTCAAGCAGGTCTTTGAGCATGGTGGTGATGGTGGGCGATCGCGAAAAGAAGGACGCGCTGTTCGACGGCTTCGCCGAGGTCGCCAGAGCGCTCGGCAACGGCCGACGGGCGGAGCTCGTCGATGTCCTCGCCCAGGGCGAACGCCACGTCGACGAGCTCGCCGCCGAGATCGGCCAGAGCGTCGCCAACACCTCGTTCCACCTCCGCGCGCTCGCCACGGTCGGCCTCGTCACGACCCGACGCGACGGCACCCGCATCTACTACCGACTCGCCTCGGACCAGGTCGCCGCGCTGTGGGCCGCACTGCGGTCTGTCGCAGCCTCCCACCACGCCACCATCGACGACCTGGCCGCCGCCTACCTCGGCCATCGTGACGACCTCGAGCAGATCCCGCGCGATGAACTGGTCCGCCGGATCGCCGACGGGGACGTCATCGTCATCGACGTCCGACCCGACACCGAGTACGCCGCCGGCCACGTGGCCGGCGCGCTCTCGATCCCCATCGCGCGCCTCGCCGAACAGATCCGCAACCTGCCCTCCGACATCGAGATCATCGCGTACTGCCGCGGCCCGTACTGCGTGTTCGCCGATGATGCCGTCCAACTCCTCCGCCGCCGCGGACGGCGTGCGCGACGCCTCGTGGACGGCTATCCAGAGTGGCGCAACGCCCGCCTGCCCACCGAACCCCACCCGACCGAGGAGATCGCCTCATGACTGGAGGCACGGACATGACCGATCGCATCCGCCACCGCTTCGGGCTCGTGCTCGACTGCGCCGACCCCGACCGCCTCGCCCCGTTCTGGTCCGCCGCACTCGACTACGTCGTCGCCGGCGCCGCCGGCGCCTACGTCGCGCTCTCCCCGCGCGCCGGGAACGGACCGAAGCTCCTCCTCCAGCGCGTCACCGAACCCCGGAGTGGGAAGAACCGGATGCACCTCGACATCGACGCCGACGACATCCGGGCCGAGGCAGCCCGGCTCCAAGCCCTCGGCGGAAGCATCGTCGGCACCGAACCGTGCCACGAACACGGCAACACGTGGCTCGTCATGGCCGATCCGGAAGGCAACGAGTTCTGCGTCTGCGACGGGGGCCGAAGCAGCCGCCCATCCGCCTGAGCTACGCCGATCGCCGCTCGAGGTCACCGCTGAACCAGTGGGTGTCGTGGGTTGCTGCGCTCCCGGGATGATGGGCGATCTCGGTGAAGCCGGCGCCCTCGAGCAGGGAGCGGATCCGGGCGATGGTCGGGATCCGGTAGACGACGCCGTCCATCCATGCCGGCATGGGGTCGTCGCCGACCCGGCAGGCCACGACGAAGCGGCCGCCCGGTCGGAGGACCCGGGCAACCTCGGCGATCGTCGCTGACGCATCGGCCATGAAGTAGACGGTGTGCACGGTGAGCGCCGCGTCGGCGCTCCCGTCAGGGAATGCGACGGTGGTGCCGTCCGAGTGCACGAGTTGCGCCCGCCCGTCGACGCACGCCCGACGATTCCGGGCGGTCGCCTGCGCGACCATCGTGGCCGAGGCGTCAGCGCCGAGCACTCGGTGACCGGCGGCGACGAGCGCGCCGACGGTGCGGCCCTGGCCGAACCCGATCTCGAGAACCGTGGAAGGTTCGGTGAGGTGGAGCAAGGCGATGGCACGGTCGTTGGCCGCGGCGGTGTCCTTCACCATGACGCGCCCGATGATCCGCCCGAGCCAGCCCGAAGGGTGGCCCGCCTGACGGGATCGGACGCGATTGACGGCGCCAGGCCGGGTCGGGTCAGGCGAACTGCCGGGAGTGGTCGGGATGCGGGTGGTCAAGGGGTGCCTCCGGTGACGAGCGCTCGGATCATTGCGGCGCACGCTTCGCCGAGGTCGTGCGGGTACGGACGGGGGGCGGGGTCCCAGGGCATCTTGACGGCCCACAGGGTGATGATCTCGACGATCGTGCGGGCGAGCACGTCATGCTCGACCGCGGTGGAGATGTGCTCGCGGCGCAGGTCGAGGTAGCGAGCCCACAGATCGACGAGCGCGTAGCGTCCGTGGTCGTACCAACCGACGGTGATGCCGGGGATCTCCGATGCACACCGATCCAGAACCATCACCGCGACCCGCCGTTCGGCCATCATCGAGTACGCGCCCCGGGTCAGCGCCGCGATCTCCTCACCGATGTCGCCGACGAAGGGGCGGGTCGATCTGGTCCGTGACGCGACCGTCGACGCAAGACCGAGGGACTGGACCCTCCTGGCGAGCTCGTCACGCAGCAGCACCGACAGGTCCGACCACTCGACGGGGTCGAGCGCACCGACGCCACTCAAGGGCGCTGGGTCATCGGCGTGGATGAGCACCGCGGCGAAGAGGGCCTCCTTCGATGCGACCGACCGGTAGATCGTGCCCTTCGAGACGCCGAGGCGATTGGCGATGTCGTCCATCTGGGTGCGCTCGAAGCCGTGCTCCACGAACGCCGCGGCCGCCGCTGCGATCAGCTGCTCCAACCGATCCGACGGGGCGATGCGAGCCATGCCGAGCATGATAACTGACTAAGTCAGTTATTACAACGATGGCGTGTCCGTCCGCCCTGCTCGATTGGTGGTGCAACCCTCGTTCCACCACAGAATGGGGCGAACACGGAACCGGAGGCATCTCGAATGGACTTTGAAGCACTCGTCGCGGCTCGGCGCAGCACCCGCGGATTCACGCCGGATCCCGTGTCTCAGGAGCTGATGAGCGAGATCATCGCCATCGCCAAGCGGGCACCGTCCTCGATGAACACCCAACCCTGGAACTTCCACGCCATCACGGGCGCTCCGCTCGAACGGATCCGCTCGGGCAACGCCGAGCGGATGCTGGCGGGCGCGTCGGTGGATCGCGAGATCAAGATGAGTGGCCACGGCTACCAAGGGGTGCACCGGGCGCGCCAGGTCGAGATCGCGGTGCAGCTCTTCGAGGCCATGGGCATCGAGCGGGACGACAAGGCCGGGCGCCAGGACTGGGTCATGCGTGGCTTCCGGCAGTTCGACGCGCCGGTGTCGGTGGTGATCACCATCGACCGGGAGCTCGCCGACGACACCGTGGCTCACTTCGACTGCGGCGCCGCCACCTACGGTCTCGTGCTGGCCGCCACATCGAAGGGGCTGGGTTGTGTGATCAACGGTCAGGGGATCATGCAGTCCTCGGTGGTCCGCGAGCACGCGAACATCCCCGAGGACGAAGTGATCATGACCTGCGTGGCGATGGGCTGGCCGGACGACGAGTTCGTGGCGAACCACGTCGTGTCGCGACGGTCGGCCGACGACGACGACGTCAGGTTCGTCGGGTTCGACGCTTCATAGCCCCCGGTGCGTCGGCGCGACCACCGGGGGCATCGAGCGTCAGGACCCGGTGACGTCACCCGTCGGATCGATTGGTCGATGGCGGCGGGGTGTGGCGGCGAAGTGGAGACGCCGCGGTCGGCTCGGCTACCAGGAGTACGCCTCGGGGGCGGGGCCACCGGGACCCGGGAAGATGGCGTCGATGCGGGTCAGCACGTCGGCGCTCAGCTCGACATCGAGCGCCCGCAGCGAGGCGCCGTCGAACTGGTCCATGGTGCGCGGTCCGATGATGGGGCACGTGACGCCGTCCTGGTGCAGCAGCCATGCCAGCGCCACTGCGGCGGGCGGCTCGCCGAGCTCGGCGCACAGCGCCTCCCATCGCTCCAGCTTTGGACGGAGCTTCTCGATGCGGCGCAGCGCCTGCGGTGAGCGGCGGCGAGCCGTCGCCTCGTCGCCGAGGACACCGCCGAGGATGCCACCCGACAGCGGGCTCCACGGAATGACCCCGACGCCGTAGTGACGACACGCCGGGAGGACTTCGAGCTCCACGGTGCGCACCGCCAGGTTGTAGTGGCTCTGCTCGCTCACGAGGCCCAGGAAGCCGCGCTGGCGGGCCGTCTCGTTGGCCTGGGTGATGTGCCAGCCGGCGAAGTTGCTACTGCCGACGTAGATGATCTTGCCCTGGTTCACAAGGGTCTCCATCGCCGGCCAGATCTCGTCCCACGGGGCGGTGCGGTCGACGTGGTGCATCTGGTACAGATCGATGTGGTCGGTCTGCATGCGACGCAGGCTGGCGTCGCACGCAGCTCGGATGTGGCGCGCCGACAGGCGGCCGTCGTTGGGCCAGTCGCTCATCGCCCCGTAGGCCTTGGTGGCCAGCACGACCTTCTCGCGCCTCCCGCCGCCCTGGGCGAACCAGCGCCCCACGATCTCCTCGGTGGCGCCGTACCCTTGGCTGCCGCCGTAGCGGTTCGCCGTGTCGAAGAAGTTGATGCCGAGCTCGAGCGCTCGGTCCATGATCTGACCCGATTCGGGCTCGGGGGTTTCCGGCCCGAAGTTCATCGTGCCCAGGCAGAGCTCACTCACCTGCAGGGCGGTACGCCCCAGTCGCCGATACCTCATCTGCGTTCCTTCCCTGGCGGCGCCGAGCCGCGGTGTCGATTGCATCCCCGGGCGACGTGGGCTCTTCGGCCCACCGCACGTCGGCCGACCGTAGGCGACGAACGGGACCAACGACTCACGCGCAACCGCGCTGGACCCGGCCCACACCGACCTTCGGCGGAACCGATGAGTTCCGGCGGCCCACCCGGTCTGTACATCCATGACTGACGACAAGCTCACGAAGACGACCATGGCCGACATCGGTGTCGCCATGTTCACGGTCGCCGACCAGGACGCCGCGCTCGCCTTCTACACCCAGAAGCTCGGCTTCGAAGTGCGCTCCGACACCCGCTTCGGCGAGAACGGCGAGCACCGTTGGGTCGAGGTCGCCCCGCCCGGGTCGCACGCACGGTTGGCCCTCAACCCTCCTATGGGTGGCGCACCGGGCGGGAGCGGGATCGGCGTGGAGACGCCGGACGTGCTCGGCGAGCATCGCCGGCTCAGCGCCATCGGCGGCATCGATCTGGATCCCGAGCCGATGCAGACGCCGGGTGCGCCGCTGCTGTTCATGATGCGGGACCCCGATGGCAACCACATCGCGGTCGTGGAACCCGGTCCGAGCTGACGATCACTCGACACGGGCCACGACCCGGGACCGCGGGCCGAACTCTGGACGGCCGTGCCCGCCTGGGTCATCACCGACGCCGGCGACCACTGCGCCGACCGGTGTGAGCCACCACCGGAGCGGCGACCCCGGATCAGGGGACGTGCACCGGAGTCAGGTCACGACCCGGATGAAGTTCCCCGCGGCGAACTCGGGCTCGCCGACCTCGATGCCGGGCACACGTGTGAGCAGCTCGCCCATCCTGGCCCGCAACTGTGACTTGGCCAGTCCCGACGTGTCGAGCTGCATGACCATCCTGCACGCCTGTGACTACGCGACCGGCGAGATCCTGTCGGCCGTGCCGAACGAGTCGATCGCCGCCCGCTTCGGGCTGCCGTCGCTGGCCGTGCACCGCGCCGATGTGCACAGCGTCCTGCTGGCGGCCGTGCGCGGCAACGACCCGCACGCGGTGCACGCGGCGCACGAGTTCACGGCCCTGGAGCAGGACGCCGACGGGGTCAGCGTGCGGTTCGCCAACGGGGTGACCGACCGCGCCGGCGTGGTGGTGGGCGCTGACGGCAACGGGTCGGCCGTGCGCTCGTTCGTGTTCCCCGGCGAACCGGCGCGCTTCAACGGGCAGGTGGCGTTCCGGGCGGTCCTACCCGACGCACTGGTGCCCGACATCGTGCGCCGGCGCGAGCTAGCGATGCACCGGGGTCCCGACCGCTACCTGCTCCACTACCCGCTGCGCGGCGGGCAGTTGATGAACCTGATCGGCTGCGGGCGCACCGATACCTGGGAGGAGGAGGGATGGTCGATCCCGGCCACCAGCGACCAGTTCCTCGACGCCTACGCCGACTTCGCACCGCACCTGCTCGATCTGATCCGCGCCGTCCCCGACGGCGCGCTGTTCAAGTGGGGCCTCTCCGACCGGGCACCGTTGGCCCGGTGGACGATCGGCCGCGTGGCGATGCTCGGTGACGCCGCCCACCCGATGACGCCGTTCCTCGGCCAGCGGGCGGCGATGGCCGTGGAGGACGCCGTGGTGCTGGCCCGCTCGCTCACCGCGGCGGGGACCGTGCCGGACGCGTTCGGGCGCTACGAGGCGGCCCGCCGGGAGCGGGGCAACAACGTGGCGCGCTGGTTGCTGGAGGAAGGGCGCGCCCTCCAGGACCCGACCATCCCCAACAAGGGCGCGGCCGGGTACGGCCTGCTCGACTACGACCCGGCGACGGTGCCGGTCTGAGCCGGCGCCGGTGCGCCCGCGCCTGAACCGACCTGGCTCACACCCCGTACAGCCCGCGCCCCTGCTCCAGCAGGTCGTCGCGGAAGTCGGGGTGGGCGATGTCGCAGAGGGCGTGCACCCGCTGGCCTATGGTCCGACCGCGCAGCTCGGCGATCCCGAACTCGGTGACGACGAAGTCGACGTAGGTGCGCGGCACGGTCACCGGTGTCCCTGGCGGCAGCACCGGCACGATCCTGCTGATCCGGGCGCCACCGCCGCTCGGCACCGTGCTCGACGGCAGCACCGAGATCGACTTGCCGTTCGGCGAGTACGCGCCGGCGAGCATGAAGACGGTCTGCCCGCCCACACCGGTGTACGGGCGATGGTCGAACGACTCGGCCGCGACCTGCCCGGTCAGGTCGACGGCCAAGGCGTTGTTCACGGCGACGAAGGGGTCGAGATGGATGAGCCGGCGCAGATCGTCGGTGTAGCCGAAGTCGTAGAGCTCGAACATCGGGTTCCCGTTGACCAGCTCGAGCTCCTCCTTCGAGAGCGCGGCGATCGCGCTGGCGACGACCTTGCCCCGATGGATCGTCTTGCGGGCGCCGGTGATGACCCCGCGCACCGCGAGCTCGGCGATGCCGCCGGTGAGCAACTCGGTCTGCACGCCGAGGTCGTTGCGGACGTCCAGGAACTGACCGAGCGCCGCCGACACGGTGCCGACGCCGATCTGGATGGTGTCGCCGTCGTTGATGAGCTCGACCGCGACCTGGGTGCAGATCGCGTCGACCTGCTCGCGCTCCTCGACCGACGGCTGCGGCGCGGCCGGGCCGGGCGGCGACGGGTGCCACTCGACGAACAGGTCGATCTCGTCGACGTGGATGTAGTTCTCACCACCGGTGCGGATGAAGTCCTCGTGCACCTCGGCGATGACGCACTTGGCCGACCGGGCCACCGTCTTCGAGAGCCAGACCCCCGGGCCGAAGCTGCAGTAGCCGTGGGCATCGGGCGGCGAGACGGGCACGAGGAACACGTCGGGCTCGGCGGTGAGGCCGTAGGGCACCTCGTGGCTGCGCCACAGCCCGATCGGCAGGTAGTCGGTCTGCCCGGCGTGCACGGCTGACCGGTTCGGCGGCGTGGCGTAGTTGTCGAACAGCCGGAACGTCGACCGCACCTCCTCGCTGTCGGTCCACGACACGAAGGCGGCGAGGTGCTCGATGCGCACCTCGGTGAGCCCGGCGCGGGCGCCGTGCGCCTTGAGCGCCTCACAGAGCATGACCGGCGTGCAGCTGTACGGCGCGACGTTGACGACCGCTCGCGAGCGGATGCCGGCGACCGCGGCGTCGAGCTCCACGAGCTTGGTGCCCAGACGACTGCGCCAGTCCATCGTGCTCCTCCCCAGGACGCCACGCTCGGCGCCACCCCCGTGGCCGGCACCACCCCGGGCCGGCACCGGTGAGGGAACGTACCAGACCCCCCCGCTGCTGCCTCGCGACCAGACTCCGCGCCAGGAGGTCGCCGGGCGACGCTGCGTCCCGAGAAGCGACGCATCGGGCTGCTACTCCAGCGCTCCGGCGACGATGAGCTCGGTGATCCGCTCGTCGTCGTAGCCGAGGATGTCGGTGAGGACCTCGTGGAGGTGTTGATTGAGCATCGGCCCGCCCCAGGCCGCGTGGGCGGGTGTTCGGGAGAGCCGGAACGGACTCGCTTCGATCCAGGTGGTACCGCACAGCGGGTGGGGAACCTGCAGGAAGTGGCCACGGTGGGCGAGCTGGGGGTCCTCGACGCAGTGCCTGGAGTTCTGCACGCGGTGCGCCGGAACGCCGATGGCTTGCAGCTCGGTTTGGAGCTCGGTCGCGTCCTGACCCGACGCCCAGCCAGCGAGCAGCGAGTCCAGCTCCTCCCGGCGGCCCAGACGGTCGACGGTGCGAAGCCGAGCGAGCGCCGGCCAGCCGGCGAGCGCACACAGCGCGTGCCACTGTGCGTCGGTTTCGACCGCGATGGCGATCCAGCAGTCGTGGCCGTCGGTCGCATAGATCGCGTGCGGCGCGCAGGAGCGATCGTGGTTGCCGCATCTGCCGGCAACCCGCCCGTTGACCGCGTCGTCGAGCAGTTCGGGCGCAAGGAGGTGCAGGCAGGCTTCCAACTGCGAGAAGTCGATGTACTGGCCCCGGCCCGTGCGCCTGCGCCAGTCGATCGCGGCGAGAAGCACGGCCGCGGCGAGCCGGGGCGACGTGTAGTCCGTGTAGGCCGTGAACGGTCCACACGGCGACCGATCGGGCCACCCGACCACTGGGTAGAACCCTGCCACCGCCGCGGCCATGGTCCCGAACCCTGCATAGCGGTGGAGGGGCCCGGTTTGTCCCATCAGACAACTCGACAGCATGATCAGTCCGGGGTTGACGGCACTGAGCTGGTCGTAGCCGAGCCCCCAGTTGCGCATCGCCTTCGGCGAGAAGGACTCCGTGACCACATCGGCCCAACTGGTCAGATCGCGCACGACGTCGCGTGCCTCGGGCGTGTTGAGGTTCAACGCGAGCCCGAGCTTGCCGGCGTTCAACGAGTGGTACTGCAGCGCCGACTCGGAACCGCGCGACGCGTCGATGAAGGGCGTCACGTTGCGCATGACATCGGACTTGAGCGCAGTCTCGATCTTCACGACGGTCGCGCCGTAGTCGGCGAGAACGCGGGTCACGTAGGGGCCGGCGAACGCCCACATGAAGTCGAGCACCTTGAGGCCAGACAATGGCAGGTCCGGCACCACCCGCTCGATGGCGACGTCACGGGCTGGTCGTCGTGGCTCTGCGAAGACCGCCGCGGTGTGCTCACCGCTGCGTGGTGGGGTTCCGAGCGCGCGCAGCGGCGACGCCGACAACTTGGCCATCGCTCCCGGGAACCGAATGCCATCGACGTCCTGCCAGTAGGAGCGTGCCTCGAGCTGGTCGAGGGCGAGCACGTCGGTCGTGGTCGTCACGGGTGCGATCAGCAGGCTGCGATGCAGCGCAGCCCCGAGCAGCTCGGCCTTCGTCTTCGTCGCCACGAACCGGCGGATCGCGTCGGTGCCCCGCGCCAGCTCCGACGCGGGCTCCGTGCCGTCGGCGACTCGGGCGAAGAACCCGATCCAGTCCTTGGCAGCGAGGGACTCGTCGCAGGCACCTTCCTCGAACATCCACTGGAACAGGCGAGTGGTGAACGGGCCGATCATCTGACCGAACAAGAAGGTCACGGTGACCTGACCGTCGAGACATGCGTGCACGTACTGAACCTCGAACGGTCCCAGTTCCACTCCACCGGCAATCCGTCGGATCTCGGGACTGTCGACGAGCGCGTGCATCATCTGGAACTGCGTGCAAACCATCATCGACTGCTGCGCCGACACGTCGATGATCTGGCCGAGCCCGGACCGTGCGCGCTCGTGCAGCGCAACGAGACACGCGAGGGCCGCATCAAGCGACGCGTTCAACCAGGACTGCCTGTTCGACATGCGTACCGGAGGTCGATCGCGATCGCCGTTGATCGCAGCATGGCCACTCGCGGCGGCGATCGTCAGGTCGGTTGCGCGCCACGCCGCCTTCGGACCGTCGCGCCCGAACGGCGTGATCGTCGCGATCACGAGCGTGGGATGGTGGCGGGCGATCTCGTCGACGTCGATCGCGAAGGCGGCGCACTCGAGGAGCACGTCGGCCCCCGCGAGAAGCGGGGACAGCTCGTGAGAGCCCTCGACGATGACCGAGCGCTTGCCCCGGTTGAACGCCCAGTGCTGCAGTGACATCTCGGGATCGACGCGATCGCCCGCGAATGGCCCCTCATGTCGGGATCGCTGACCACCAGGTGGTTCCACCGCGATGACGTCGGCGCCGAGGTGGGCGAGGACGTGGCCAGCCAGATGCCCGCGGTCATCGCACAGGTCGAGCACGCGATACGGCGACAACATCATCGAACCCCTGATCGACGGTCCCGGCGTCACGCTACTCCACGACGACGCCGGCCCCGGTCGAGACACGCACCGCAGCTTCGTCACGAAAGTGGCGATCGCTAGAGTCACCGCCGACCACGAGAGCAAAGGGACCCTTCATGAGCGAGGCCTGGATCATCGACGCGTGCCGCACACCGCGCGGCATCGGTAAAGTGGGCAAGGGGGCCCTGGCCGACATCCACCCGCAGCAGCTGGGGGCCACGGTGCTCGCCGCCATCCGTGACCGCAACGACGTCGACACCGCCAAGGTCGACGACGTCATCTTCGGCACCAGCATGCAGGTCGGCACCCAGGGCGGCGACCTTGCCCGCATGGCCCTGCTCGACGCCGGCTTCGACACCCAGGCCTCCGGCGTCACCCTCGACCGCTTCTGCGGCTCGGGCATCACCACCACGAACCTCGGCGCCGCCTCGATCATGGCCGGCCTGGAAGACATCGTGATCTCGGGCGGCTGCGAGATGATGTCGCTGCACCCGGCCCTCGGCGTCGCCCAGATGGGCGTGCGCGGCCCCCTCATGGACGCCGGCAACGAGCGCCTCCGGGCCCGCCACCCCCAGACCCATCAGGGCGTGGCCGCCGACGCCATCGCCACGCTCCAGGGCATCCCGCGCGAGGCACTCGACGACCTTGCGCTGGTGTCGCAGCAGCGCGCCGCCCGTGCCATCAGCGAGGGCCGCTTCGATCGCAGCCTCGTACCGGTCTACAGGGAGGACGGAACACTGGCGCTCGACCGTGAGGAGTTCCCGCGGCCGAACACGACGCGCGAGGGCCTGGCCCAACTGGCGCCCTCGTTCAAGGCAATGGCCGACGTGCCGCTCGACGACCAGGGCACGACGCTGCGTTCGTTGGTGCTGGCCCGCTACCCGGACCTCGACATCGAGTTCGTGCACCACGCCGGCAACAGCTCCGGCGTCGTCGACGGCGCGGCGGCGATCCTGCTGGCCAGCCCCGAGGCGGCCAAAGCCAACGGGTGGACGCCGCGGGCGCGCATCGTCGCCGCCGTCAACATGGGCGACGATCCCACCCTGATGCTCAACGCACCGGTGCCGGCGGCCAAGAAGGCGCTCAACCGCGCCGGCCTCACGATCGACGACATCGACCTGTTCGAGATCAACGAGGCGTTCTCGGTGGTCGCCGAGAAGTTCATCCGCGACCTCGGGCTCGATCGCGACAAGGTGAACGTGAACGGTGGCGCCATGGCCCTCGGCCATCCCATCGCCGCGACCGGCGCCATGCTCATCGGCACCGTGCTCGACGAGCTCGAGCGCACCGGCGGCCGCTACGGCCTGGTCACCATGTGCGCCGCCGGCGGCATGGCCCCTGCCATCATCATCGAGCGCGTCTGACCCTCGCGACATGGCACCCCACCCGATGGCGGGGTGCGCTACCGCTGCTTGCCGGCCAGGAACAGGGCCACGGTCTTCTCGATGCGACGGGCCCGCGTGTCGCTCGACTTCGCCCCGTTGACGTTGTCGACGTGGTAGCGCTGCAGACTGTTGGACAGCTTGGCGAAGAACGCCGATGTGCCGGGCACGGCGTCGAGTGCCGCCCGCAGATCGGCGGGCACGTCGAGCGGAACTCGTGGCCGTTCACGATCACGACGACCGGAGGGCGCTTGCCTGCGCCGAGGTGGGCGATGACGTCGTCGGGCACCGCGACGCCATCCTGTCCGGCTTCGGCCACCCCGCTCCCGCCTTCCAAACCGCGGCCGTCGCCCACCCCGGCCGAGTTCAGACGCGCTGGCAGGCGAGCGTGGCGATGTCATCGCGCTGCGGATCACCGCCGGCGAGGCAGTCGCCGATCAGCTCGTCCGGCCATGACGGCTGCTCCTGGTCCGCGACCTCGAACGCCTGCGTGAGGCGCAGGATGCCCTTGTCGAGCCGCTCGCCGCGTCGTTCGACGAGACCATCGGTGTAGAGCAGCACGGTGTCGCCGGCCATGAGCGTCCCTGAGGTGTCCGAGCGCGGGCCACGTACGCCCAGAGGCGGTCCCGGTGCCACGCCGAAGACCTCGGCCGTCCCCGACGAGCGACGGATGACCGGCGGCGGGTGCCCTGCGAGCGCGACGTCGAACCGACCCGTCTCCGGCTCCAGTCGCAAGCAGGCGGCCGTCGCCCCGAAGCCGCCCGAGACCGCGTCGACGAAGGCATCCATCTGCATGAGGATCTCGCACGGGGCGAGCCGGGGGGCGATGGCGCGCATGCCGCTGCGCAACTGGGCCATCGTGACGCCGGCCGACAGCCCGCCGCCCACGACGTCGCCGACGACGAGCACGAGCGCACCTGACGGCAGCTCGACCACGTCGTACCAATCCCCACCGAGTGCGAACAGGTCCTGCGCGGGACGGTAGCGAGCGAAGGTGCGGACACC
>JAYVMH010000256.1:0-2914 GCA_043759015.1 Actinomycetota bacterium | reverse complement strand
AAGCTCGGGTCCCTGCCGGCGGCGTCGAGCGGCGTCGGCACCTCGGCCACCTCGACACCCGGCGCGGCGGCGAGCAGCTCGTAGGCCCGCGCCACCGATATCGGCCGGGCGAAGGCGACGTTGATCGACAGCGAGTGCCCGGTGAACACCGGCACGCGCACGCAGGTGCCCGACACCTTCAGATCGGCGATGCCGAGGATCTTGCGCGTCTCGTTGCGCAGCTTCTGCTCCTCGTCGGTCTCGAACGAGCCGTCCTCGACGTACGTGCCCGCGTACGGCAGCACGTTGAAGGCGATCGGCTTGGAGAACTTTGTCGGCGTGGGGAACGCCACGGCCTGCCCGTCGTGGGTGAACTCGCGGGCCTGGCCCACCACTTCACGCGCCTGCTTGTCCAGCTCGTCGACGCCCGCCAGGCCGCCGCCGCTGACGGCCTGGTACGTGCTGGCCACGACCCGCACGAGACCGGCTTCGTCGTGCAACGGCTTCAACACGGGCATCGCGGCCATCGTGGTGCAGTTCGGGTTGGCGATGATGCCGATGCGCGCGTTGCGCACCTCGTTGCCGTTCACCTCGCTGACGATCAGGGGCACGTCGGGATGCATGCGCCACGCCGACGAGTTGTCGATGACGATCACCCCCGCGGCCGCGAACCTCGGCGCAAGCTCCCTGGACGAGGCGGCGCCGGAGGAGAACAATGCGACGTCGAGCCCCGACGGATCGGCGAGCGCCGCATCCTCGACGGTGATCTCGGTGCCCTTCCACGCCAGCGGGGTGCCCGCACTGCGCGCCGACGCGAAGAACCGGATCTCCTCCACCGGGAAGTTGCGCTCTTCGAGAATTGCGCGCATCACCGCGCCGACCTGACCGGTTGCTCCGACGACACCTACTCGCATGCCGAAAAGGCTAACGGGCCGTCGCCGCGAGCGAGCCGGAATTCATGCTCCGCCGCGAGCAGGGCCCGGCCCGCACGTTTCAGGGCGTGCCGGCGGGCGACTTCTGGGCCACCAGCCACCAGTGGCTGCGATGGACGCCTTCGAACGTGTCGTCGGTGGTGCCGGCCACGTGGAACGGCCGGCGATGGGGCGAACGGAAGATGCGGGCACCCGTGACGCCCGGGCCCACCAGCGACATCACCTCGCTCGGCGAGAGGCGGTTGGCCTGCCATCCGAGGCGAGCCGTCAACCGCATCTGGGCGATCTTCGGGCCTACGCGCGGCAGCCGCCAGGTTGCCCGGGAGATCTTGCCCGCCGGCCACAGGAGCGCGTCCTGCACGACCCAGGTGCGGAAGTTGAGCATCACATGGGCGCCCGGCCTGGCCACACGCAGCGCCTCGCCCACGAGCGCCAGCGCGTCGTCGTGGTGGCAGTGCTGCAGCGTGATATAGGTGAACACCAGATCGGCCGAGGCGTCGGGCAACGCGAGCGTGCGACCGTCGGTGACGTGGCTGGTCTGCAGATGGCTGGCGATGCCGAACTGCGCCACGGTCTCGCGGCATCGCTCGAGGAACGCCGCGTCGAGATCGCAGGCGACGACCTTCTCGAACATGCGCGAGAAGCTCGCCGTCATCCGGCCGATGCCACTACCGATCTCCACCATCGTCATCGAGCCCATCGGCAACGAGCCGAGACCGAAGGCCGTGAGGTAGGCGAGCGTCTCGTCGTCGCCGGTCCTCACGAACTCGGCCAGGTTGAGCTCGTCGCCGGTGACGTTGTTGAACACCCAGCCCGTCTCGCGGACGACGTCGTCGGCGGAGTGCCTGTGCTCGGACGCGGTGCCCGCGGCCTTCCAGGGGACGTGCTGTCGGCGGGCCATCAGGACACCAGTGTGGCAGGCCTGGTCACTTGCGCTCGGGCAGCGGCGCCGAGTACGCCTGGCCCGAGTCAAGCCCGAACGCGGTGTGCAACGTGCGCGCCGCCGTCTCCACGTCCGCGGCCGCAGTGACGACGCTGATGCGGATGGTGCTGGTGCTGATCATCTGGATGTTGACGCCTTCGTCGGCGAGCACTCGGAACATCTTGGCGGCAATGCCGGGGCTGGTCTTCATGCCCGCGCCGACGAGGCTGATCTTGGCGATGCCCGCGTCGTGCTCCACGCCCTCCGCGCCCACTTCCCGTGCGACTCGTTCGACGATGGTCTTCGCCGCGTCGGCATCGGCCTTGGGAATGGTGAAGCTGATGTCGGTACGGCCGTCGTGGCTGACGTTCTGTACGATCATGTCGACGTTCACGTTCGCGGCAGCCAGAGGCTCGAACAACGCAGCCGAGATGCCCGGACGGTCGGGCACGGCGACAACCGTGACCTTGGCCTCGCTCGTGTCGGTGACGACGCCGGAGATGATGGGGTCTTCCATTTTTGGCTCCTGTGACGTGACCCAGGTGCCCGGCTCCCACGTGAAGCTGGAGCGGACCTGGATCGGAACGTTGTGGTTGCGGGCGAACTCGACGCTGCGCAGCGCGAGGACCTTGCTGCCGGCGCCCGCCATCTCCAGCATCTCGTCGAAGTTCACGTGGCTGAGCTTGCGCGCCATGGGCACGATGCGCGGGTCGGCGGTGAACACGCCGGTGACGTCGGTGTAGATCTCGCAGCTGTCCGCGTCCAGCGCGGCCGCGAGAGCGACCGCGGTGGTGTCGCTGCCACCCCGGCCGAGCGTCGTGATCTCCTTGTCGGTGCTGATGCCCTGGAAGCCGGCCACCACGCAGACGCGCCCCTGGGCGAGCGCGTCGCGAACACGGTCGCCCTTCACCTCGAGGATCTTCGCCTTCGTGTGGACGGTGTCGGTGATGATGCCCACCTGGCTGCCGGTGAAGCTCATCGCTTCGATCCCCATGTCGGCCAACGCCATGCACAGCACCGCCATGCTGATGCGCTCGCCCGTGGTGAGCAGCATGTCCATCTCGCGGCCCGGCTGGGTGCG
>JAYVMH010000255.1:0-6314 GCA_043759015.1 Actinomycetota bacterium | reverse complement strand
GTTCGGCGTCATCTTCGTGGCCCTCGCGATCCTCAACCTGGTCATCGCCGACCGCCTGGCACCGGCGACGTTCTCGGCGAACACGAACCCCGTCGTCGAACGCTTCCACGAGTTCTTCGGGCAACGCCTGCGCCTGCTCCGCATCGGCCTCGCTGCCGTGTTCGGCTTGATGTTCGCCGCCCCCGCGATCGGCCACTGGCAGGAATGGCTGATGTTCCGCAACAGCAAGTCGTTCGGCATCAGCGACCCGCGCTTCGGCAATGACGTCGGCTTCTACATGTTCAAGCTGCCGTTCATCACGTTCGTGCTCGACTGGCTGTTCATCGCGGTGGCCTTCATCACGGTGCTGGTGCTCGCCACCCACGTGCTGTCAGGCGGCATCGTCGTTCAGCCGCCGCGCCCGAAGATCCGCCGCGCGACGAAGGCCCACCTCGCAGTGCTGCTCTCCGTGCTGGCAATGGTGAAGGCGGGCGACTACTGGGTGACTCGCTACGCGCTCACCACCGCCAACCGAGGCTCGTTCACCGGTCCCAACTACACCGTCGTCAACGCCCAACTCCCGGCCGTCGTGCTGCTCACCCTCATCGCACTCCTCACGGCTGCGCTGTTCCTCGTCACCCTCAAGACCGACAAGTGGCGACCCGCCATCGTCGCGTCCGCGCTCTGGACCGTCGTCGCGCTGGTCGGTGGCGTCATCTACCCGGCCGTCATCCAGTCGCTCGTGGTGAACCCGAACAAGAAGGACAAGGAACAGCAGTACATCGCGTTCAACATCGAGGCGACGCGCCACGCACTGGGCATCGACAACGTGCAGGTGCAGACGGTGAAGTTCGGCTCCGTCACCACCTCGCAGGCGCAGAAGAACGTGGCCGCGGTGCAGGACGTGCGGTTGTTGAAGCCGGACGAGAAGATGCAGACGCGGTTCCGCACCGACGAAGGTCAGCCGGGCATGACGATCGCCGATCTCGACCCCGACCGCTACCAGGTGGACGGGCGACTGCAGCAGGTGATCGTGGGCGCCCGCGAGCTCGACCTGTCGCAGGTCGGCAACAAGTCGTGGCAGGGCACGCACCTCATCAACACCCACGGCTGCGGGCTGGCCGTCGCACCGGCGAACCAGATCCAGAGCGACGGCAAACCCGTGTACCAGGACGGCATCGCGAAGGTGGTGCGGCCCGAGCTGTACTTCAGCCCGACGCTGAAGGGCTACGCCGTGCTGAACACCTCCGTGGCCGAGCAACCCTGCGAGGGTGTGAAGGACGTGGGTGCGTACCTGGGCAACGCCGGAGTGAAGTTGAACTCCGGGCTCCGCCGGCTCGCGTTCGCGCTCGACGAGTTCGACTACAACCTGCTGGGTTCGAGTGCGATCACCGACGCCTCGCGCTTCGTGTCCGTGCGCGATGTGCGGGCCCGCGTCCAGAAGGTCGCTCCGTTCGTCGCGTTCGACAACGACCCGTACCCGGTCGCCGCCGACGGCCGCATCCTGTGGGTGATCGACGGCTACACCACCAGCAACCGCTACCCGTACGGCCAGTTCGCCGACCGCGCACAGGTCAACGCCGGGAGCGGGCTCGACCACGTGTTCAACTACGCCCGCAACAGCGTCAAGGCAACGGTCGATGCGTACGACGGCTCGGTGCACCTCTACCAGGTCGACAAGGCCGACCCGATCCTGCAGGTGTGGATGTCGGCATTCCCCGGTCTCGTGGAACCACCGACCGCAATGACCAGCGGCCTCGTCGACCACCTCCGCTACCCGGAGGAGCTGTTCCGGGTGCAGACCGCGGCGTACTCGAAGTACCGACTCGACGCGAACGACTTCTTCGACCGGCGCGGCGCATGGTCCGTCGCCCTCGCGCCGCCTCAGCAGACGGGTGACGCCCAAACGATCCTCGGCGGGGGCACCGTCGACACCACAGGCTCGGCTGCACCCACCGACTTCGCCGGGGAGAGCGCCGCGGCCCGATTCGTGCCCTACTACACGATGTTCCACCCGGCCGGCGCGAAAGACGCGAGCTTCGAGCTGTTCCGTCCGTTCCAGCCGTTCAGCACCACCGACCAACGCAAGGAGCTGATCGCCTACATGACGGCGAGCAGCGACCCGGGCTCGTACGGGCGCATGATCGCCTACGAGTTCCCGCTCGACTCGATGTCGGAGGGTCCGAACACCATCGGTGCCGCCATGGTCACCGACCCCAAGGTCAGCGAGGCAGTCACGCTGCTCGGGCAGAAGGGCTCCACCGTGGCGTTCGGCGACCTGCAGATGGTCCCCCTCGCCGGCGGCGTGGTGTGGATCGCGCCGATGTACGTGGAATCCGACACCGCCGGTCAGCCACTGCTGCGGCGGATGATCGCCAACTACAACGGCAAGGTCGCCATCGGCAACTCGTTGGAGGAGGCGTTCGCCCAGATCTTCCCCGGCTTCTCCGCCACCATCGGCGACGTCGTCGGCGGATCCACCGGGACGGGTACCGGTACCGGTACCGGTACCGGTACCCAGCCACCGGCCAACGCGTCGGCACAGCAACTGCTCCAAGAGGCACAGCAGCTGTTCACCGACGCAGACACGGCGCTGAGGAACGGCGACCTCGGCGGCTACGCCGACAAGGTTGCGGCCGCCAGGGCGCTGGTACAACGGGCGCTCGACCTGCTGAACCCCTGAACACCACTCGGCGAGGTCAGCCCTTCGGGTTGCGGCGAAGGTGCTCGGCGAGCGCGGCGAGGTCTTCGCGGAACGCGATCTCGTAGCGGGCCTGCTCGTTGGCGAGCTTGATCTGCCCGCCGCGGAGCGCGGCCACGACTTCGTCGCTGACGGTGCCGTTGGCCACCTCGGCGGTGCGCTCGGCCAGACCGTCGATGTCGCGGCCCAGCTCGCTGAGCTGGTTGGCGAGC
Source organism: Actinomycetota bacterium (assembly GCA_043759015.1). Classification (GTDB taxonomy): domain Bacteria; phylum Actinomycetota; class Acidimicrobiia; order Acidimicrobiales; family Ilumatobacteraceae; genus UBA668. The sequence goes on along the minus strand of JAYVMH010000255.1, from coordinate 3,422 downwards.
TCGGTGCCGACGGAACTGACCCGCTGCTCCAGCGCGGCCACCTGTTCGCTGGTGGTTCGCCCGCCAGCATCGGTGGCCGCGACGCGCTCGGCCAGAAGACCCAGCTGCGCGCCGAGCGCATCCGTGACCGTCAACCGCTCGGCGAGTGCGTTGAGCCGTTCCTCGACGTCGGCACCGCCCTGCAGGTCGCCGATTCGATCGCGCATGCTGCTGAGCTGGGCGCCGAACTCTGCCTGCGCGCTGACCCGGGCGTTGAGCTGCGACAGTTGGCCGGTGAGCACGTCGATCATGCCGACCCGCTCGGTGAGCTGATCCAGCCGAGCGAGGAGGTCGGGGTCGGTGGCCGCCGGTGCAGCCGCGAGCAGTGGGGCAAGGCTGGGCGTGTCGGCCCTCGCGGCCACGGCTGCGACCCGCTGCTCCAGTTCATCGAGCCGGGCAACGGTGGAGGGGTCGGCCGACGGCAGCATCGCGTCGTGCTGGTTCGCGCCCACCCGTGTCGCCTCGGCGCGGGCCGACTCCGCGGCCGCGGTCGCCTGCACGACCTGTGATTCGAGCGCGTCGAGCTTGGCGATCAGATCCGCGTCCACGCCGCCGGTCTCGGTGCTCGCCGCCAGGTCGACCCGGGCGGCCAGCTCGTCGATGCGCGCCTGGAGCGCGGCCTGCGCCTGCTGCACCGAGTCGTCGTCGCCGTGCGGGGCGGCATCCAGCCCGCTCACTCGCGCCTCGAGCTCGGTGAGCCGGGTGGCCGCGTCGTGCGAGCCGGACTGTTCGTTGGAGAGCGCGAGCGCGGTGGCGTCCAGTGCCGCAAGGCGGCTCTCGACGATCGCCCGTGATTGCTCGGCGGCCATCAGGCGAGCCTTGAGGTCCATCAGTTCGGCGCGCAGGTTGAGGAAGTCGACAGGGTCGATGGAGACCTTCTTGCCCTTCTTCGGTGGCCGTTGATCCCTTCGCTGGTCCCTTCGCTGGTCCTGACGTGGATCCTGTCGTGGATCCTGCTTCGGCGCAGCGGGGGTCGGGGGTGCTGCCACCAGAAGCGGCAGGGGAGGTGGCGGTGGCGGGGGCGTCCCGTCTCCCGGCGCTGTCTTCGGCTTCTTGCTGAACAATCCCATGACACGAACTCCCCATCACCGCGACGTGCGGACGGCAGCCGTAACCGTACCCTGCGCCGGATGGGCTGTGCGGGAGCCGCGGACCCCAGATTCCCGCCGTTAGCCCGGACCCCTTCACTCCACACATCGTCGTTCACACCATCGATCTCACCTGCGACGTCCTCACCAGCACCGAGAGCGGCACCAGCCCCAGCCCGGCGGGAGTCGAGCCTGGGTTCACGGGTGAACTGTTGGTACGCCGCAGGGTCATCGAACGCGCCGCGGGGTGGTCCGACTCGGCGTAGGCGGCTTCGATCCACGCGCACAGCTCGTCGCACGCATGGAAGGCCTCGCCCACGCGCAGGTCCGCGTCGGCCAGCACCGTGATCGTGTTGATGATGCGGAAGTCGAGCGACCGATGCAGCACGTTCGTCGCGACATCGCCCGCCGGCTCGTGCGCTTCGCGCTCCTCCTCGACCGGCGCGACGTCCTCGACGCTCAACGTCTCGGTGACGAGCGCGTGGACGGCAGCGATGCTGCGCAGCACCACCGTGTGATGTCGTACGGCGGGCGGGCGGTGGGGCGGGCGGGCGGCGTCGGCGTCGGCGTCCGGGTCCGGGTCCGGTTCGGCGTCGGCGTCCGGGTCCGGTTCTACGAGCTCGATCACGCAGATCAAGGCATCGTCGTCGAGAGCCCCCGCCGCCCGGTCGGCAACGGGCTCGGTGGCACGCGCGCGCCGCTTCAGCCACCGCCTGGCAGCGATCGATGGCCCGCCGAGCACGACCAGGACGGCCAGCGCGAGCAGCAACCACGGGTGGGTTGATGTCGTGGTGTCGAACGTCGCCACGACCGAGGCGCCCTCGACCGTGGCTCGCACACGCTGGCGGCCGAAGGCCAGCGAGCGGAACGCGATCGGTACCGAGAACGCCCGCCGCTCGCCCACCCGCAACGGATCCATCCTCACCGGTCGCACGAAGCCGGTCGGGTCCGCGTCCGCGCCGGCGACGAACGAGATCGTGGCGCCGCTGACGTCGGTGGTGCCGGTGTTGACGACCTCGAACTCGAGCGTCCGTCTCGGTCGTGCGCCGAGCCACGTGGCCAACGAATCAGAGCCACGCAGGCGCACATGGTCCACCTGCAGTCGACGCGTGGACGGTGAGCCGACGGTGCCACCCCCCGACACCGACGTGTTCGCATTCGGCACATCGACAGCTGCAACCGCGGCTGCGGTGGTGCTCTGGCTGACAGCGCGCACCACGCACGGGCACGGTGACGGTGGCACGACGATCGACAGCCGCCCCTCGAACGTGCCGTGCGCGTTGCTGGCCACGACCTGGGCGGTGTCCAGCGCGCAGTCTGCAGAGCCCGACGTCGCCTTCGCGCCGCACACCTCCAGCTCCACAAGGATGTTCGCCGGCCAGCCGGTGCCGTGCACGGTGAACGTCGTGCCATGCGGTGCCTCCACCGTGATCGAAGGCGGGGCCGGCGTCGTGGAGGGTGCCGCCGCCACGCCGACCGGCAGTGAAAACGCCGCCACCGCCAGCGCGGCACTGCACACGCCGACCACGCGCGCCGCCGCCCGCCTCGCGCCCGGCATCAGACGCTCGCCCTTCGTCGAACCAGGATGCGCACGAGAACCAACGCACACACTCCGACGACGATCGCACCGACGCCGAACCACGGCACCGTCCACTCGTCGATCGTCGACTGCACGGCGACGGCCTCGGTCGCCTGCGCAACGCTCAGGCGTGCGGACAGGCGCACGAAGGGGCGGACGCCGTGCACGGTCTCCGCGATCCTGATGGAACTGCCCGGGAGCAGCTCGGGGATCTGCCGGTCGGGGAGCCGGATGCGACCGAGCCCGAGCGGGCCCGTGACGCCGAGGGCTGCGGTGGGGCTGAGCCGGACGTCGCCGGTGTTCGTGAGCGTGTAGCTGATGTGCGCATCGGCGGTGGCGAAGGGGTTCGCGGGTGCGTCGTAGCTGATCGACAGCGCTTCGACAGCGAGCGAGGGATGGACCTCGCCCGCCACCCGCACGTACACGCGAGCGCCGACACGAACCCGTAGACCGATACCGATGCCGGCCTCTGGGTTGCCGGGGTCGGGGATCCGTTGGGCCACGATCGCACCGACGTGATCGCCCGGCGTCGCCCCGGTGGGGATCGTGATCTCGAACGGGATGTCCACCCGCTGCTGCGGATCCAGCGTGTACTGGGTGGCACCGAGCCGCACCCAGGTGCCGACCTCCTTGGGCTTGTCCTCCTCACGCAGGAGGTTGAACGAACCGTCGCTGCTGTTGAGCGCGTCGGTGGCGTAGACCGCGAACGTCGCCCG
>JAYVMH010000254.1:0-6335 GCA_043759015.1 Actinomycetota bacterium | reverse complement strand
TGAGAAACGCCTTCAGCCCGGTGCTGGGATTCCTGAGACGACCGGTTGGAAGGCCAAGGAAGATGGTGAAGCCAGCGATGGCTCCGAGCAGAACGACCTGAGACGATGACACAACATCATGTTAGGCATACCTAACAGATAGGGACAACTTGCTTCTACGGATGGGACCGGCACGGCACGGCGACGTCGCCATCAACACGGTCCGGGACGTTGTCGTTGAAGATGTCGGTTACGGCATGCCGGTGATCATGCGGAGGATGTCGAGCAGTTGATGAGGCACCGCTGGGCCGACGTTGCCTGTCGAGCCACCGCAGCGTTCAACAGCGACCGCACGAAGTTGTTCGACGAGCGCCCAACTCGTGTATTCCAGACCGTTGATCGAGTCGGGGACAATCTCGATATGGCTCGGGAAGCTCCGCCGAGACGACGTGAGAGGTACCACGAACACCGTCGATGGGCGGAATCGCAGGAAGGCATCAGCCGTCACGACCACGCCTCGGCGCCGGAATCCCGCCTCCGAGCCGATCGGCATCCCGAAGTCGACCGGCACGACATCACCGAAGTTCACGCCTGAGCGAGGTCGGGGTTGAGCCATGCCTCGCGCTCCGCGGTGTACTGGGCCCAACCGCCCTCGTCGCTTCTCAGCGCCGCTTCAGAATCAGCCATGTCGCGATAGAACTGGTCACGGCGGAGCGCTTCGAGAGCATCGTCGAGCGTGGCGCCCATTGTGGATGCTCGCTGTTCGGCGAGTTGGCGCAGCCGATCGCGCTGTTCAAGCGTCACCCTGATTGTTGTAGATGAGATTGTCATACTGACAGTCTACACTCGGGATGCCTCGTGGGTCTCGGTGAGGTCGGCGAGGAACTTGAACGTTCACCTCTCGATCGGCGCGACGGTAACCCTGTGAGCTCCCGGAACATTCCGGAAACCTCCAACGGCCAGTCGGGTTTCGTTGTCATCGGGTGCGCAGTGCTCCCGCCCAAGGAGGAACTCTGATGAAGAACTTGATCAAGCGTGGCGCAACGGCGGGAATGGTCGCCGGGGCGATGATGGCGATGTTCTCGATGGTGGCGATGGCCGCCGCCGGGAACGGCTTCTGGACACCGTTGAACGCGATCGCCCACACCGTGTGGAAGGGTGCGCCGCTCGACGGGCAGTTCAGCGGACGGGCGCTGATCGTTGGCATGCTCGCCCACATGGCGACGTCGATGATGCTCGGTGTCGCCGTTGTTGCAGCCACCCGATCGTTCCGGCGAAACCTGCTGGCGACCGTTGGCGTGGCGACGATGCTGGCGATGGCCGTGTGGGCTGTGCAGTTGGCGGTGTGGTCGTCGATCAGCCAGTCGGCATTCGATGCGTTCACCCCGTGGGTGCTCTTCGTGGCGCACGCAGTGTTCGGCATGACGGCCGGGGTACTGGTCGCACGTTCCGCGTCCAGCTCGGCAACGTTGCCCGCCGGCGCCGTTCGCCAGACCGTCGGCGTCGTCTGACACGCCGATCGCAAAGGGGGACGCCCGCGCGGGTGTCCCCCTGCTTGCGCGTCCGGGCGAACCGCGCACCGCAGATGCCAGAGAGGACGGGTCGGAATCCGCCGGCGGCGGAGCGGGTTCCCCGCACATGGCATCGAGCAGCAACCGACCGACCGCGAAGCATCCGACACGAGTGGACGACGAGATCGTCGTCTACTGGCGGCGGGGTTGCCCGTTCTGCATCGCGCTCCGTGCTGGGCTCCATCGGGCGGGGCTTCCGTTCCGTGAGGTCGACATCTGGGCCGACCCGAGCGCAGCCGCGTTCGTCCGCTCCGTCGCCAACGGCAACGAGACCGTCCCGACCGTACGGGTGGGCAATCGAACCTTGGTCAATCCGTCGGCGAAACTGGTGGTGTCGACCGCACGGGTCGAGCTTCCGGGCATCGCGCCGGCTGCGTCACCTTCGTCGGCTGAGCGTGGCGGTCGTCTCGGGTGGCTCCGACGTCGTCACCCGCGTGCGTGAGGCATCGGATGATCGTGGGCGCGAAGGAGCCGTGCCCCGTCACCGGTGCGGTGACGTAGCCACTGCTCTGCCGAGGCCCTCCCCGTCGTGATCAGTTCATCTGCGTGGGAGAAATCGGCCGGTCCCTGACGGATCGGGCACGGAGGTGGCACGACGTTGACCTCGATGGTGTTGGCGTAGTGGTCGACATCGTCGGCGAGGCGGTGTTGGACGAGCACGGACAGGCCGTGCAACGCCATCCCCAACGCGCCGGTCGGCGGGTGCTCGAGCGAGCACGACCAACCAGTCGGCAGCACGTACACGGTGGTGGCGCCGAGCGCTACGGCGTGAGAAACCGCGGCATTGTTGACCACGCCGCCGTCCATGTAGTGGCGCCCGCCGATCTCGACCGGAGCGAACACCCCGGGAATCGCTGCACTGGCCAGCACCGCGTCGACTGCAGGGCCGGTCGACAGGAGCTGATCGCGGCCAGTGAGAACATCGGTGACGACGACGTGCAGGGGTAGCGCCGCGTCCTCGAGCTGGTCGAAGTGAAGGTGCTTGGTCAGCAAGCGTCGTAGCGGGCGTTGGTCGACCAGTCCTTGCCGACGGCCGAGCATGCCGAACAGCCCCGATGCGCTCGTGGGGAAGATCTGGTTTCGGCGCAGCGATCGCCACAGCGTGGCGAGGTCGTCGAGAGTGGCGCCGTGTGGGTCGTGGGCGATCCACGCGGCGTTGATCGCGCCCACACTGGTACCGATGACCATGTCGGCGGCGACCCCGTGCTCGTGGAGCGCCTGGAGCATGCCGACTTGTACCGCGCCGAGCGCGGCGCCTCCGGACAACACAAACGCCGTCGGCATCCTGGTCTCCTGTTGGAATGTTCGGGTATGAACTCGGGAAGGGAACCCGATGTCAACCATGATCCTTCCAGCCAAAGCCGGCGGCCGCCCGTGGCGGGCAGGAGAACGTTCACCTTTGGGCGAACCCCGACCGCCGGCCGAAGCTTCCGCGCCGCGTGGAATGCGCTGGACACGTGACGGGTTACCAAGCCAGTCCCACCAAGATCTGCCTGGCGCCGCCACCGTGGCCACCCTCCCCCGTTGCGGCGGCGGCGCCGGCAGGCCCAACCTCTACGCCGTCGGCGGGAAGGACACCCGACATGTAGGATTACGGCCTCGTCATCGTCGGCGCCGGCAGCGGCAACATGCTGCCGTCGGCTGACACTGAGGGATGGAAGATCGCGGTGGTCGAGTCCGACCGCTTCGGCGGGGCGTGTCTGAACCGCGGCTGCATTCCCTCCAAGATGTTCGTGTATGCGGCCGACGTTGCCGAGAAGGTCCGCCACTCGTCGCGCCCGATGCACTCGGGCGAGCACCGTCCCGCGGGGGCAGCGCAGCACACCTGCGGCCTCGTGGGCGGTGAGCCCGCCGAGATCGGTGAGGACCACGCACACCCGGGCGGCGTCTGGGAGCTGGTGCAACGCGTCGATGATGAGTGCCCGGTCGAGCGAGGCGATCGCGAGGTCCTCCACCGGCCGAGCGGAGCAGTGCCGGTCGGGTTCCTTGCCGAGGTCTTCCAAAGGACGGCGTCCGGCGCGTCGGAGGTTCATCCGCCAGCTGTTCATCAGGATCGCGACCAGCCACGAGCGCACGTCGCCGCCACGCCAACCGTCGAACCCGGCGAATGCTCGCAGGCAGGTGTCTTGGAAGAGATCTTCGGCATGGTGTGGATCGCGGACCAGTCCTCGGGCGATGTTGTGCAGTGCCGTGAGGTGCGGCTCGACCGTCGACATGAAGTCGTGCTGATCGGCGGGTCGGACCTCACGTACTCGCTGGTGCTTCACCACAGGGGACGCCGGCCGCGATGGGTTGATTGCATAGGTCGGGAACCCGGCGCGTCCGCGCCGGCATTCCCCGCGGTCAGCCGCTCGACGTCTGTCGACGCGACAGACTGTCCTTCAGTCGCACGGTGAGCTGCAATGCCGGCTGGCACCAGCGGCACCAGGCGATGTGGTTCGCGACGCGGTCGGCCGACTCTCCGGACAGTTCGCCGTCGAGATGGGCGTCGAGGTGACGGTGGTAACGGAGATGGTCGAGCGGTGACACGGCTGAGGAACCCGATGGGTGCGGAGATGATTCCCGTGGAATGATCCGACGTCGTCGCCGGGTTCCGCTTGGGTGCCGGAACATCGCGCTGACGTCGCAGCCTTCGAAACGCATGTGCTGCGGGAGATCGAGGTGCTGCTCCGCGTCGCCCGATCACTCACCCGCAACGACGCAGACGCCGAGGACTTGGTGCAGGACACGTTGCTGCGCGCGTATCGCGCCATCGACCGCTTCGACGGTCGTCACCCGCGCGCGTGGCTGCTGACGATCCTGCGCAACACCCACATCAATCGCAATCGGCGCCGCCGCCCCGAGCTACTACGCGACACCGACGGCGGCGTTGACCGGATCGGTCAGCTGGCCGGCGACGACACGACCGACGCAATGATCGATGTCGCCTTCGATGCCGAGGTCGAAGCAGCACTGGCCAGCCTCGATGAGCCATTCCGGGCAGTGGTGGAACTCGTCGACATCGATGGCCTCTCCTACGCCGAGACCGCCCAACGCCTCGGCATCCCCACCGGAACGGTGATGAGCCGATTGCACCGAGCACGGGGCCGAATCCGCGATCATCTCGAGCGTGCGGGCATCGCACCAAGGAGCCACGAATGAGGATCTCCCTCCTCCACCTCTTCCGCCGACCGTCGCAACCGATGATGACGTGCGGAGATGTGGGCAAGCTGCTGCAGTTCTACCTCGACGGTGAACTGGACGATGCTCGTTCGGCCCGCCTGGTGACGCACCTGGACGACTGCCGACGATGCGGCCTCGAGGCCGACACGTACCGCCGCATCAAGCACTCGCTGGCCCAGCACCAGAACCCGGTGCCGTCGGATTCGTTGGCGCGTCTGCGCCAGTTCGGCGAACAACTCGCCCGTGGCGACGAAACGAGCGACGCATGATCGAACAGCCCGACCTCGGTTGGACGTCCCGCTCCAAGCATTGCGTCCTCATCGCCAAAGGGGCCCACCTTCCGCACCGCCGGCAAGATCGCAGTGATCGTGGGCACTCCGCAGGTTCATCGCCGTCGCCGAGCGATCACGACGGGGTGGCTTCACCCGAGGCGAGGTCCGACGCGAGGCGCTGCAGACGCTGCAGCGGTTCGTCTGGTACGGGCATCGCGGCTGAGGTGAGCGCAGCTTTCAACCGCCGGTAGTCCTCGGCGGCGAGACCGCAGCGCCGACATGCGTCGAGATGGTGGGAAACCTTCGCCGCCGACGCAGCATCGAGCCCGCCGTCGAGATACGTCTGGATGAGCCGGCCCACCTCGATGCAGCGTGCGCCTCCCTTGCGCCGGAACATGTCGAGTACGTCGCGTGGTGTCATGGTTGTCCACTCCGGAAGTCAGGATGATTCGTGAGGTGGGCTCGCATGCGATGGCGTGCCCGGTGCAGCCGGCTCATCACCGTGCCCGCCGGAATGCCGAGCGCGGCGGCCGCGTCGTCATAGGAGAGCGCGTCGACATCGACGAGCTGCACCACCTGGCGAAGCTTCGGCGACAGCGACCCAAGCGCGAAGGCGATCCACGCAACGTGGTCGGTGGCTGTGGCCTCGTCCTCGGCGCTCGGCGAGGGCGTGTTGCGACGGTCGATTTCTCCGGCCATGTCGGTGCCGTCCCGCAGAAGTGTCGGGCGTTGCCGGCGGTGGCGGTTGATGTTGGCGTTGCGCATGATCGTGAGGAGCCACGCCCGCGGATACCGGCCATCGAAGGTGTCCATCGACCGAAACGCTCTCAGGAGGGTGTCCTGGACCAAGTCCTCGGCGTCGCACGGGTTGGGCGAGACCGAGCGCGCGACACGGAAGAGCGCCTGGAGGTGCGGGGCGACGATGGCATCGAAGCGCGGTGCAGCTGCTGGCGCGCTTTGCGCTGCTGTGTCGCGTGGGTCACCGGTCATCGTGAGCAAGTCTGCTCCATTCGAACGCAACCCGATCATCACAAGTCGCAGATGCCGCAGAACTCTCGCCGCTCCTACGCCGGCACGATCAGTCGAGCGCGGCGATCAGGTCGTTGATCGGAGGTCTGCCGCCGGGCGTGGGCGGGAGCGCGAGGTAGCGGATTCGCCCGTCGCGGCCGATCACGACGTCAGCGCCCAACTGGCGGATGTCCTCGGTGGGGCGACGCACACGCCGGCCGCGGACGATGAGACGTGCGTACATTCGTAGGGTGTCGGTCGACCAGACCTGTCGGCGCGTCCCCCGTAACGCGCCGAGAGCCGAATACAGCGCCCGGTCAACGTCGGTGAGCACCACGAAGTC
>JAYVMH010000253.1:0-14222 GCA_043759015.1 Actinomycetota bacterium | reverse complement strand
GACGGCACGATCGCCAGCAGTGCGGAGATCCACGGTGACGCGGTGGCAGAGATCGTGAGGGACATGGCGCCCTCGGTGGATCTGTACATCGCATCCGTCGGCACGGTTGCCGACCTCGAGGCCGCGGTGAACTACTTCGCCGGCCAGGGCGTGACGATCATGACCCGGTCGCTCGGTGCCGCGTTCGACGGCCCGGGCGACGGCACCGGCCCATTGGACACCGTGGTCGACCACGCCGTCACCCAAGGCATCACCTGGTTCAACTCCGCCGGCAACGACGGCGACGGCACCTACCTGCGCAGGGTCGTTCCGACGTCGTTGACCACGGGTGGGTTCGTGGACTTCAACGACGGAAGGCCGGCCGCAGGACCGAATCCCGACGCGTGGCTCCAGGTCGTCTCCGTACCGGGCGAGTGCTACTTCTTCGATGGCGTGCGATGGGCTAACGACTGGAGCCTGAGCCCGGCCACGGACTACCGCGTCGAGGTGTACGAGCCGTCGAACCCGACGCCCGTTCCGCCACCCGACCTTGCCGACCACGACAATCCGCTGCTGGCCGATGTGGCGTTGATCAACTTCTTCGACCAACCGCAGTCAAGCGCCAAGCCGCTGGAGGCCGTGGACGGACAGGTGTGCACGAGCGCGAACAACCGCCACAGCAGCACCGTCTCCACCGCGACCGGACCCGCCGCCGTCACGTACATCCGGGTGCGCCTCAACACGACGGTGGGCGCTACCCCAGACCGGCTCGAGATCGGCATCTCGGGCGCCGCGTTGTTGGAGAACCTCTACGCCGACAAGCCCGGCAGCGCGGCTCATCCCGTCAGCGACTCCGCCAATCCGGGGCTCGTCGCGGTGGGCGCGGTGGACCCGCCGCCGACCGCACCGAGCTACGCACCGAACGGGATCGCCTCCTACTCGTCGCAGGGACCCACCAACGACGGCCGCATCAAGCCCGACCTCTCCGCTCCCTCCGGGTTCGCCAGTGAGACCTACGGCGGCACGTTCAGCGGGACTTCATCAGCGTCGCCGACTGCGGCCGGCGCAGCCGCGCTCGTGTTGAGTGCGGGGCTCGCAGCTCCGGGAGCGCCGCTGGCGACACTGATGAAGTCGTTCACTACCGACCTCGGCCCAGCCGGCGCCGACAACATGTACGGCGCCGGACTGTTGAAGCTGCCGTTGAGGCCGAGCCGATTCGTGCCGATCGAGACGGTGCCGCGCATCCTGGACACGCGACCCGCGAGCCACGTCGGCCCGGTCGGGCTCGTGGGCCCGTACCCCCGCAACGCGGTGATCAACGTCGACGTCCGAACGCCGCTCGGCGGCATGCCGATGACAGCGGTCGCGCTCAACGTGACGTCGGTGAACAGCGTCGCGCCCGGCTTCCTGAACGTGTTCCCGTACCTCGGCTCGCCGTTCAGCACCAGCACGCTGAACATCACCTACCCCGGGCTTCCGCGACCCAACTTCGCCATCGTGCCCGTGAACAGCGGCATCATCTCGGTTGCGTTGCAGGCGGGTGGCGACGTGATCCTCGACGTGGAGGGCTACTTCACCAACGACACCGCGCCACCCATCGCCGCGGGACGATTCGTCCCCCTTCCGACTCCTGAACGATGGCTCGACACACGCAGCGGCCTACTTCCGGCCTCGTTCGGCGGCGTTTCACGAAGGGTCAATGCCGGCGAGTCGATCGACGTGCCGATCCGGGGTGCGACGGCAATACCCAGTCAGACCAACGTCGATGCCCTCGTCGTCAACGTCACCACCGTCAACGCCGACCAGCTCGGCTTCGCTCGCGCCTTCCCCTCCGGCAACACCTCGGTACTCACGTTCTCCACCATCAACTTCCGCGCCGGCACGCAGGCGACCGCCAACACGGCGATCGTGAAGCTCGGGGTTGCCAACGGCCAGTTCAGCCTGTTCTCCAACGTCACCGTGGACATGGTGGTCGACGTCGTCGGTTACATCACGGCTGCGGGCGCGCCGACGTCGTCGACAGGGATGTTCATGCCCGTCGTTCCCACCCGCGTCTACGACACGCGAATCGCCGGCGGTGCCTTCGCCGGCGCGGAGTCGCGAACCGTCGGTCTCGATGGCGGCAGCACCGGCGTCGTCGCCGCGATCGTCCGGCTCGGGTCGATCTCGTCCAACCTGACGGTGACGGGCAACCCTGGGTTCGGCTTCTTGTCCGCCTACCCAGGCCCGTTGCAGAACCCACCGTCGACATCGAACCTCAACTTCGCGCCGAACGAAACCGTCGCCAACGCTGCAATTGTCGGAGTGAACCCCGGGGCCACCGACTCGTTGACCGCCTACATGCACACGAGCGGACACGTGATCATCGACGTCAACGGCTACTTCCTCAGGTAGCGACCGACAGAGATCGCCCCGACAACTTGTCCGAGGCGTTTCCACTCTCGTGGCTGGACCAGCGTCGACGGCGAGGTCGACGGGAAGGTCGTGTGAGGTTCCCTACACTGGGGCCATGTACGTCCAGCACTCCGTCGACGAGCAGGGGCGATACGGCGGAAAGACGCTGCAGGAGCTGTGGCCGTCAGTGGTCGAGGAGAGGTGGTCCGTGCTGTCGACCCTGCCGAGGTGATCCTGTTCGGCTCGGTGGCTCGGGGCGACGACGGACCCGACTCCGACATCGATCTCCTTGTGGTGTTCGAGCACATCGAACCGGCGGAGAACCGGCCGATGATGGCGCGTATCCGCTCGGCGGTCGAGACCTTCGCTCCCGTCGATGTGATCGTCACCGATCCGACCGAGATGGCGGAGCGCCACGACGACGTCGGCTCGATCTTGTACTGGCCGGCCCGCGAGGGTCGCCCGGTGTATCGGCGGGCGAGTGGCCAAGCATTCTGATCCGCGCGGTTGGCTGCGGGTCGCCCACGACGACCTCGCGGCCGCTCGGGTGCTCTTGACCGATGAGGCGCTGCCCGCTCGCATGGCCTGCTTCCACGCACAGCAAGCCGCCGAGAAGGCGCTGAGAAGGCGCTGAAGGCCTCGCTGGTGCACGCGGCGATCCAGTTCCGCAAGACCCACGACCTCGTCGTGCTGGTGGCGCTGCAACCCGAACTGGTTCGGTCGGAGGTCAGCGAGATCGATCTCCAGGGCCTCCAGCAATGGGCAGTCGATGCGCGCTACCCAGCCGACCTTCCGGACATCACCAGCCGGGAGGCAGCCGCCGTAGTCGCCATCGCCGACCGGATCGTCGCGGCCGTAGCCACCGCCTTGGCGAGCGGACCGACCTGACGCTGCGACCGTCCGCATCGTCACCCATCTCGTCTGTGCACAGGAGCAAGAAAAGGTTCCGGATGGTCGGGTCGCGTACGATCGTCCAGGACGATCATGAACGAACAACTCGACACCCGTACGGGATGGCTCTCGCGCGACCAGCTCGAGAACGTCCGCGCCAACGTCCCGCTCGTGTACGTGGACGCTGTGCCTGTCCGCGTCGACGACGTCGGCAGGGTCACGCACGTGGGCATGTTGCTGCGCCAGGCCGCGGACGGAACGATCAGCCGCATGGTCGTCAGCGGCCGCGTGCTGTACGGCGAGCGGATCCGCGATGCGCTCCTGCGTCATCTGGAGAAGGATCTCGGCCCGGTGGCGCTCCCTGCGATCCCGCCCGAGGTCGCGCCGTTCACCGTCGTCGAGTACTTCCCCGACCCCGACGTCAGCGGGTTCTACGATCCGCGTCACCATGCGGTGAGCCTTGCGTTCGTCGTCCCGGTCTCGGGCGACTGCCAGCCCACCCAGGAAGCACTCGACCTCGCCTGGTATCCACCCGAGCAGGCGGTCAGCGACGCGGTCCGCCGGCAGATGACCGGCGGTCACGATCGCCTCATCCGCCTCGCACTCGCCCACGTCGGTCAGCTGCCGTAGCGGTCGAGGTACCACGTTCCCGCCTTGGCGGCGAGGCCGAGCGGTTCGATGACGCGGATGGTCGACTCGCCGACACGCGACGTGTAGCGGAGGCGGAGCTGGCGGCCCTGCACCACCACGTCGCGGACATCGTCGAGCAACGGCGACGGTCGCCGCGACACGGATCGCTGCCCTCAGCCGCAGTTCGGCCCCCCCGTTCCGCAACCCCGTCCACGCCGGCTCGGATTCCACGGCGCTCGACCAGTTGATCGGCTGGTACGGCCGTCAGCCGGCCAGCGCGGCGTAACCACGCTGTACGTCCCACAGGTGGTGCACCGGGTCGTGCACCAGGTAGCGGGCGAAGCTGTCGACCGTGAACGCTGCGCCGTCGCTGCGGAACCCCGTCCGCTGCCACAGGTCCCCTCGCACCGTGGCGAAGCGGGCAGCCAGCAGGAACGCTGACGCTCGCAACTCCCCCGCCACATTGTGCGGGTCCTGCTCGCGGTAGCGCTCGGCGATGGCGGTCTCGTCCTGGTCCCAGTTGGGGAAGTGCGGGCCGTCCTCGCCGAGCATCAGGTCCAGCCGGAACAGGTAGAGGCGGTACACGTCGCGGACGTGGCACGCGTACTCGGTGGCCGACCAGGTGTGGTCGTCGGGCCGCTCGGAGGCACGCGGGTCCTGCAGCAGGCGTTCGAACTCGATCGCGTTCGCCTCGACCACCGCCGCTGTCGTGGCGGGATCGAAGGTGCTCGCGTCGAAGCCACACTCGGGGCACGGGCGCTCGAGCACCCAGGTCCAGTTCTTGTCATCAGGGACGATCGGCATCCACCGAACGTACCCCGGCCGTCGTCAGAGCGCGGCGACGATTTCGGCCATCAGGTCGCCGGCCTCGGTGGGGTTCTGTCCCACCTTCACGCCGGCCGCGCGAAGCGCATCCATCTTGCCCTTGGCAGTGCCCTTGCCGCCGCTGGTGATCGCACCCGCGTGGCCCATCTTCTTGCCCTCGGGCGCGGTGACGCCGGCGATGTAGGCGCTCATCGGTTTGGTGACGTTGGCCTTGATGAACTCCGCCGCCTCTTCCTCCGCCGACCCACCGATCTCGCCGATCATGATGATCGCGTGCGTCTCCGGGTCGGCCTGGAACTCGCGCAGGCAGTCGATGAAGTTCGTGCCGGGAACCGGGTCGCCACCGATGCCGACGCACGTGCTGACACCGATGCCGCGTTGCTTCAGCTCGTACAGCGCCTGGTAGGTGAGGGTGCCCGAGCGACTGACGATGCCGACGTTGGGACCGGCCGCCGAGGGAAGCTGCGCGATCTCACCGGCGGTGATGCCGATGTTGCACTTGCCCGGGCTGATGATCCCCGGGCAGTTCGGGCCGAGCAGCCGCGTGTTCGGGTAGTCCCGCACGAGCGTGTTGTAGACCTTGGCCTCGTCCTGGGCAGGGATGCCTTCGGTGATGCAGACGATGAAGCCGATGCCGGCAGCCGCGGCCTCGAGGATGGCCGCGCTCGCGGCCTTGGGGGGAACGGCGATGAACGACGCAGTGGCACCGGTGGCAGCGACGGCCTCGGCGACCGTGTTGAACACGGGGATGCTGCCACCCTCGGGAATGGCCACGTCGGTACCACCCTTGCCCGGCGTGACGCCGCCGAGGACCTGGGTGCCGTAGGCCTGGTTGCGCAGCCCGTGGTACTTGCCCTGGCCGCCGGTGAGGCCCTGCACGATCACCTTGGTGTCGGCGTCGACGAAGATGGCCATGTCAGTTCGTTCCCTCTCGGTTGTTCCGCTCGGCCGAGCCCTCACTGGAATTCGCAATGGCAACTGCGGCGCGCGCCGCTTCCAGCATGGTGGGCTTCGAGATCAGCTTGCTCTGCGGAATGCCGGCGCTGGCGATGATCTCGCGACCCTGCTCGGCGTTCGTGCCGTCGAGACGGATCACGATCGGAGCGCGCAGGTCGACGCGGCTCATCGCCTCGACGATGCCCTTCGCCACTTCCTCGCCGCGGGTGATGCCACCGAAGATGTTGATGAAGATGCTCGTCACGTTCTCGTCGAAGTTGATCACCCCGAGCGCCGCGGCCATCATGTCGGCGTTGGCGCCACCACCGATGTCCAAGAAGTTGGCGGCGGACCCGCCCACCTGGTTCACGACGTCGAGCGTGCTCATCGCCAACCCGGCACCGTTGGCGATGATGCCCACCGTGCCCTCGAGACCGATGTACTGCAGGTCGTGCGTGCGGGCCAGTTGCTCGCGCTCGTCGAGCTCTTCGGTCGCCCGGAACGCCTCCCACTCGGGGTGACGGAAGCCGGCGTTGTTGTCCAGGCTGACCTTGGCATCCAGCGCGTGCACGCCACCGTCGGGACGGAGGATGAGCGGGTTGATCTCGGCGAGATCGCAGTCGCCCTCGGTGAAGCACCGGTAGAGCTTCACGAGCATGTCGGCCACGCCGTCGACTGCCTCGGCATCGATCTTGGCGCGCACGGCAGCATCGCGGGCGACCGCCGCGCTGATGCCGTCGACCGGGTCGATGTGCAGCAGCACGATCGCGTCGGGGTTCTCCTCGGCGACGGTCTCGATCTCCACGCCACCCTCGGCACTGAGCATCAGGAGGTGCTTCTTGGCCGCACGATCCAGCGAGTAGGAGGCGTAGTACTCCTTGCTGATGTCGCTCGCGTGCTCTACCCAGACCCGCTTGACGAGATGACCCTTGATGTCCATCCCGAGGATGTTCCCGGCGTGCAGGCGCACCTCGTCGACGTTGTCGGCCAGCTTGATGCCGCCCGCCTTGCCGCGGCCGCCGACCTGCACCTGTGCCTTGACGACGACCGGATACCCGGCCATCTCGGCGGCCGCCACTGCTTCGTCGACGGTGTAGGCGACGTCGCCGGGGCTGACCGGGATGTCGAAGCGGGCGAAGTACTGCTTGCCCTGATACTCGAACAGGTCCACCTAGGTCTCGTCCTCTCTGTGATCCAACTCGGACTCCAGCCACGCGCTGATGCCCTTCAACGAACTCCCCGGGCCGAAGATCTCGGCCACACCCTGCTCACGCAACGCCCGCGCGTCGGCGTCGGGGATGACACCACCGCCGAAGACCAGCACTTCGCCGAGATCGCGGCGGTGCAACTCCTCCATCACACGCGGGAACAGCGTGAGGTGGGCGCCGCTCAGCAGCGACAGGCCGACGGCATCCACGTCCTCCTGCAGCGCGGTCTCGGCGATCTGTTCGGGCGTCTGGTGGAGCCCGGTGTAGATCACCTCGAAACCGTGATCGCGCAGGGCGCGCGTGATGGTCTTCGCGCCGCGGTCGTGGCCATCCAGACCGGGCTTGGCGACGACAACGCGATAGGGCCGCTTCACAGGGAACAGACGTTACGACAACGGCGGTGGCGTGCCCAACTCGCGCCAAGGTGCGACGACACCCGAGTTCAGGCACACTGGAGAGCGATGCGCCGACCGCAGCTCCAGTCCACGTTCGCCCGAGCCGTCGTGCCCGTGGCCGCCGGCATCGGCTTCTTCGCCGTGATCGGTCTGGCCCTGTGGGGGGTGGCCGCCGTCATCTCCCACAACAGCGACCAGACCACCAAGAACCTGGCGCCGACGGTGCAGGAACTGGGAAGCTCCGATCGCCTCGCGGTGGCGATCGCCAAGGACGGGCCCATCGTGCTCAACGACCTGATCGGCAACGACAGCCATCTGGTGGTGGACCACACCGGCGCCGACCCCCACACCAACTGGGCGATCTACCTCGCCCATCCCGCCGACCGCACGTTCTCCTGCCCGATCGAGGTCGTCAAGCACACCGCGACGTTCACCGATTGCGACAAGCGCACCCTCACGGTCGACGACCTCGCGTTGGTGCCCAAGGGCGTGCGCATCCTCTACAACAGCGACACCACGCTCACCCTGGACCTCACGCCCGACGCGTGAGCTCAGGCCTTCGCGGGCACGTTGGCGACCAGGCGAGCAGCGAACTCCTCGGTGTGCGCCCGCAGCTTGGCGCGGTGAAGGGCGAGCCCACCCACCACGTCGGCACCGAGCAGGCCGACGGCGCGGTCGAGCTTGTCCAGTGTCTTGCCGGGGTTGAGCGCGAACGTGCAGTACGTGGCCGCGAGCTTGCCGCGCATGGCGGGCAGGTTCTCGATCGCCCCGACGTTCGCCGGCGCCATCCCGACGGCGAACAGGCCATGGACCCACGTGCCGACGATCACGATGTCGGCGTCCTGGATGCCGGCCATCTCGAGTCGGTTCAGCGGGGTGAGGGTGGTGATGCCCCAACCTTCCTGCTGAAGGTTCCCGGCGATCAGCTCGCCGGCCCTGCGCGTGTTGCCGGTGAGGCTGGAATAGAGGATGGCGGCCTTCATGCCGACAATTCAAGCAGACGCGCCGGTCTCGACTTCCGTTTGCGGCTCGCCGACCCGCGCTGCGCGTCCGGCCTTGATCTTGCGCACCACGCCCACCACACCGACGCTGAGCGTGACCGCGATGATCGCCATGATCACGAGGATGATGCGCGTGGGCAGCGTCCGGGTGCCGAGGAAGATGTACAGGTCGGGAACGATGAACGCACCCAGCGACACCACGCCCCAATTGAGCGCCGCGCGGTAGTGGTCGTCGATGAAGTTGAGCACCATTCGCGGGGTGGTGACCGCGTCGACGACTGCCGATGTGAGGTCGATGGCGAGGTAGATCCAGGGGTTCAACCCGTAGTCGCCCACGGCCGCCCACACGATCAGGGTGCGGATCAGCGACCAGCTGACCACCACACCCGCCCAGGTGCGACTGAGCCTGCGCCGCCGCGCCAACGTGGCCGGGTCGTGGTGCTTGAGAGTCAGCGGCATCCAACTCATTCAATCAGGTCGCTCTCGGGTGAGACCAGTGTTCCTAGCGCTTCTTCAGCGGGGCCCACGCCAAGGACAGATGCTTCGTGCCGACGCCGGGAAAGCGGATGGTCGCCTCCGCCTTGTCGCCCTGGCCGCGGATCTCCAGGATGATTCCCTCTCCGAACGACGGGTGTTCCACGTCGTCGCCCACCTTCAGCCCCAGTTCCTGCGAATTCGCCGGCGCCGGAGCGTTGCGCCGCCCGGCGTTGATCGCCGCGTCGACGACGCGCTCGCGGTGCCAGTCGACGTCGTCGTCCGGGTCGAACCCGCTGACCGGGCTGCGATCCGCGCGCCGGTACGGCGGCGGTGCCGCGTCGCGATCGTCGCGACCCCGATCGCGATACGACTGACGGCCATAGCCGGTGCGCCCACCGACCGCACCGATCTGTTCGACGAGGCCGGCGGGGATCTCGTCGAGGAACCGCGACGGCGGGTTGTAGTTGGTGGTGCCGAACAGTTGCCGGCTCCAGGCGTGGCTGAGGTGGAGGCGCTCCTGGGCCCGAGTGATGCCCACGTAGGCGAGCCGACGCTCCTCCTCCATCTCCGTTGGTTCGGTGAGCGCCCGGCTGTGCGGGAACACGCCCTCTTCCATGCCGAGCACGAACACGGCCGGGTACTCGAGCCCCTTCGCACTGTGCAACGTCATCAGCACGACCCGATCGTCGTCGTCGATCTCGTCGGTGTCGGCCACGAGCGCGACCTGCTCCAGGAACTCGTCGATGCGCGTGAACTCGCGGGCCGAGCCGACGAGCTCGCCCAGGTTCTCGATGCGGCCGGCCGCCTCGACCGATTCCTCGGCCTCCAGCTCGGCCATGTAGCCGCTGTCGTCGAGTGCGTGCCGTAGGAGGTCGCCAGGGCCGAGCTCGTCGTCGGCCGCGGCAAGTGAGAGGTCGGCGAGCAGACGAATGAAGCCGTCCACACCGCGGAGCGCGGAGCCGGTGAGGCCGGCCTCGTCGGCGCGACGCATGGCCTCGACGAAGGAGATGCCATCCGCATGCGCGAGGGCATCAAGCTTCGCCACGCTGCCGTCGCCGACACCTCGTTTGGGCACGTTCAGCACGCGCTTGATGCTCACCTCGTCGAGCGGGTTCACCACCGATTTCAGGTACGCCATCGCGTCCTTGATCTCGCGCCGGTCGTAGAAGCGAGTACCGCCGACCACCTTGTACGGGATTCCAAAGCGCATGAACGCTTCCTCGAGCACTCGGCTCTGCGCGTTCGTACGGTAGAAGCAGGCCATGTCCTTCCAGATGAAGCGCTGCTCCTGCTCCAACGCCTGCACCGTGCGCGCCACCCAGGTCGCCTCGTCGCCTTCATCCTCGGCGTTGTACCGCACGATGCGCGCGCCGGGGCCTTTCTCGCTCCAGAGGTGCTTCTCCTTGCGATCGGGGTTGTTGGAGATCACCGCGTTCGCGGCATCGAGAATCGTCTGCGTGCTGCGGTAGTTCTGGTCGAGCACGATCGTGGTCACATCGTCGAACACATCCTCGAACTGCGAGATGTTCCGCACGTCCGCCCCCCGCCACCCGTACACGCTCTGGTCGCCGTCGCCCACGATCGTGATCTGCTCGTGGCCCGCGGCGAGCTGGAGCGCGATCTCGTTCTGGGCCGTGTTGGTGTCCTGGTACTCGTCGATGAGGACGTGACTGAAGCGCTGCTGGTAGTGGGCGAGGACCTCGGGGTTGCGCCGGAACAGGAGCACGGTGTTCATCAGCAGGTCGTCGAAATCCATCGCGCCCGCCTTCAACAGCCGGGCCTGGTAGTCGGTGTAGATGTCGGCGTGCTTGCGCTCGAAGATGTTCGCCGCCCGCTCGACCGCCACCTCCGGTGTGATCAGCTCGTTCTTCCAGAGGCTGATCTGGCCGTGCGCCGCCCGCGGGGGAAACCGCTTGGCATCGAGGCCGAGATCGCGCACGACGTACCCGGCGAGTCGTTGCGCATCGGCCTGGTCGTAGATGCTGAAGCTGCGCGGGTAGCCGAGCGCGTCCGCGTTCGCACGCAGGATGCGCACGCATGCCGAGTGGAACGTGCACACCCACATCGCCTTCACCACCGGGCCCACGAGCGCAGCCACGCGATGCTTCATCTCGTCGGCCGCCTTGTTCGTGAACGTGATCGCCAGGATCGAGGTGGGCGCCACGCCGTCGTGCACGAGATGAGCGATCCTGTGCGTGAGTACGCGCGTCTTGCCCGAGCCGGCGCCGGCCACCACCAGCAGCGGCCCACCCCGATGGACCACCGCATCGAGCTGGTCGGGGTTCAAGGACTGCAGGTCGAGCGGATCGAGATCGAACTGCAGTCGGCCGTCGTCGCTCATGATCCCCCATCCTACGGACGGGGTGTGACGCGCTGAGTAGCCTGCCCCCGATGGTTTCCCGGGCCCGAGTGGCGCTGTTCGCCGCCTTCGGGGGAGCGCTCACCGGGCTCGTCCTGTACGCCTTCCTGCGGTCTCTCGATTGGGCAACCCGCACCCGAATCGACCATGGGTGGCTGGTGTGGTTGCTGCCGGTGGCGGGGCTGCTGATCGCCCTCGTGTACCACTACTGGGGCGGCCGAGCCAAGGGTGGCACGCCGGGCGTGATCGAGCAGGCGCACACGTTCACACACGGTGTCCCGGCCCGCATGACGCCGCTGATCTTGGGTGGCTCGATCGTCGGTCACCTGTTCGGAGCATCGGTGGGTCGCGAGGGCGCGGCCCTGCAACTGGCCGGCTCCGTCACCGACTCCGCTGCCGCGGCCGCCAAGCTCTCGCCCGACGAGCGCCGCACCTTGATCGCCGCCTCACTGGCGGGTGGTTGGGGCGCGGTGTTCGGCGTGCCGTTCACCGGCGTTCTCTTCAGCCTGCAGATGGCCCGAGGCCATCGCTGGAAAGCACTCGTACCCGCCGTGATCTCGGCGTTCACGGGGAAGTGGGTGGTGGACGCGTTCGGCTACACGATGACCAACCGGCCGCACCTCCCGGCACCGAACTGGACGATCGGCCTGCCGTTCAAGCTGATGCTCGCCGGCGTTGCCGCCGGGCTGCTCGGCCGATTGTTCGTGCTCGCCCTCAAGACCGTCAAGCAACGGATGGCGTTCCGCTTCCACTGGCCTCCGATCCGCGCAGTCATCGGCGGTGCAGCGACCGTTGGCCTGCTCGCGCTCGTCGGCCGCGACTACCTCGGCTTGTCCACACCACTCGTCACGCAGGCGTTCTCCGGCCACCACGTGCACATCTGGGTGCCGTTCCTCAAGCTCGCGTTCACCGCGATCGCGCTCGGAACCGGATTCGTCGGCGGTGAAGTCGCCCCGCTGTTCGTGATGGGCAGCACCCTTGGCGCGGCGATCAGCCCCGCACTGAACGCCCCCTCCGTACTCGTCGCCACCACCAGTTCGGCGGCAGCGTTCGCGAGTGCGGCTTCCGTCGCGATCACCGGCGTGGTGCTCACCGTCGAGCAGTTCGGCTGGCACACGTTCTTGCCGGCGCTGATCGTCGGCGGCACCGCCCGACTCGCGGCCGGCCGCCCCGGCCTGTACGTGGCCCACTAGGTCGCTAGGTTCCCCGAGATGCAACAGATGTCAGCGGGAGACCTCGAACGCCGCGCGGGCATGAAGCGAATGAAAGCGCTGGCCCTCGGCCTACTCGCCTTCGTGACCGTGCTGTTCGTCCTGGCCCGGTGGCAGGAGACCCGCCACAGCTGGGTCGGCTACATCCGCGCGTTTTCGGAAGCGGCGATGGTGGGTGCGCTCGCCGACTGGTTCGCGGTGACGGCGCTGTTCCGACACCCGCTCGGGATCCCAATCCCTCACACCGCGATCATCCCTCAACGCAAGGACCAGATCGGCGAGTCGTTGGGGGAGTTCGTGCAGGAGAACTTCCTCACCAAAGCCGTCCTCCACGAACGCCTGGAGCAGGCGCACGTCGGCCGTCGGCTCGGCACATGGATGTGCGAACCGGCGAACGCCGGCAAGGCCGGGCTCGCCGTGACCGACGCGCTGAAGGGCAGCCTCGAGGTGATCGACGATCACGATGTCGGTGGCGCACTCCAGACCCTGATCGAACGCAAGATCCGCGACACGTCGATCGCGCCGTTGCTCGGCCGCGCCATCGATCTCGGGATGGAGGGCGGCCACCACCAACGACTGCTCGAAGTCATCCTCACCGGCCTCGGCAGCTTCATCGACGACAACAAGGTCACCTTTCGGCGAAGGTTGGCCGAGGAGTCGCCGTGGTGGGTGCCCGAAGGCATCGACGACCGCATCTACCTCAAGATCACGACTGCGCTCCACAACTTCCTCGCCGACATCGCACGGAACCCGGAGCACGAGGTGCGCCGGGCGATCGACGGGCGAATCCAGTCCTTCGCCGATCGACTCCGCACCGACCCCGGTCTCATCGAGAAGCTGGAATCCGTAAAGTCCGAACTGCTCGCCCACCGCGACGTGCAGGCGTGGCTGCAGTCGTTGTGGGGCGAGGTCAAGCACACCACGCTCCTCGCCGCCGACGACCCGAACAGCGAACTGCGCCAACGCGTCGACGCCTCGCTCGTGCGCATCGGCCGGCGCCTCGTCGCCGAACCGGAACTGCAGGCCAAGGTCGACGGTTGGGTGAACCGAGCCGCCGGCTACATCGTCGACCACTACCGCGGTGAGGTCGCCGAGATCATCGCATCGACCGTCGCCAAGTGGGACGGCAAGGCAACCGCCGAGCGGCTGGAGCTGCAGGTCGGGCGCGACCTCCAGTTCATCCGGATCAACGGCACCGTGGTCGGTGGGTTCGCCGGTCTGGTGATCTACGCGGTGAGTCAGTGGTTGCTGTGATGCCCAACGACCTGATGCCCAACGACTGATGCGCAACGACTGATGCGCAACGACTGACCGTGTCAGTTGCGTCGAGGTGAGCCGGCCAGCAGGTGCAACTCGTCATGGGCGATGGTGGCGCCCGCCAATGCGGTGATCTGCGCCGGGCCTTCGTAGTGCGGTGCCACCTCGACGACGTCCGCGCCCACGATGTCCAGCCCGAGCAACTTGAACAGCACTCCACGCAACTGCGCCGTGGTCATCCCGCCCGCCACCGGTGTACCCGTGGCCGGCGCGAAGGCGGGATCGAGCGCATCGACGTCCACCGTGAGATAGATCGGCGAACCGGACGTCAGCGACCGCACGGCATCGACCAGCCCGCCGACGCCGAGATCGACCACCGCGTTCATGTCGAACACGTTGAAGCCCTTCGTCTCGTTCGGCGTGCGCATCCCGATCTGCACCGATCGGGCCGGATCGATCAGCCCCTCCCGGGCGGCCTGCAGGAACATCATGCCGTGGTGCAGCGGTGCGTCGGCCTCGTACTCCCACGTGTCGCTGTGCGCATCGAAGTGCACCAACGCCATCTGCCCGTAGTGCTCGAAGTGTGCCTGCAACAACGGATAGGTGACGAGGTGGTCGCCACCGATCGACACCACCCCCGCGCCCTGGCCGACAAGCGC
>JAYVMH010000252.1:0-14225 GCA_043759015.1 Actinomycetota bacterium | reverse complement strand
ACGCAGATCGCGTTGCTGCAGACCTTCGCCAACCAGGCGGCGATCGCCGTCGACAACGCCCGCCTGCTCCGCGAGATCGAGGCACGCAACACCGATCTGGCCGAGTCGCTCGAACTGCAGACCGCGACGAGCGAAGTGCTGCAGCTGATCAGCGCCAACCCTGGCGATCTGCAAGCCGTGTTCGACGGCATCGTTGTCCAGGCGGCTCGCCTGTGCGACGCCGACATCGCCTCGATCACTCGTCACGAGGGGGACGAAGGCGTGCTCGTCTCCGTCAGCGACAGTGCGAACCTCGGCGACCTCGGGTACCGGATCCCGCTCGGGCCGGCGGAGAGCCGAACGAACCTGCTCCTCATCGACGACGTCTCGCGCTGGGTGCAAGTCGGACCGGGCAGCCGGCAGATCTACAGCAGCGCCCGAGTGCCGCTCATCGTCGACGAACACGTCTACGGCCACCTCACGTTGAGCCGATGGGAGATCCGTCCGTTCGAGGAACGACACGCACGCATCGCGGGGGTGTTCGCCGAGCAGGCCTCGATCGCGATCTCCAACGCGAACCTGTTCAGCCAACTCGAGGAGCAGACCCGCCTGGCCGAGGAGGCGAACGCGGCGAAGGGCACGTTCCTCGCGACCATGAGCCACGAGATCCGCACGCCGATGAACGCCGTGATCGGAATGAGCGGGCTGCTACTGGACACAGACCTCCAACCGCGCCAGCGGGAGTTCGCCGAGATCATCCGCTCGAGCGGCGAATCGCTGCTCGGCATCATCAACGACATCCTCGACTTCTCCAAGATCGACGCCGGTCGTCTGGACCTGGAGATCAACCCCTTCGACCTGCGGGGATGCGTCGAGTCGGCGTTCGACCTCGTCACCGAACCCGCCGCCCGCAAGGGGCTGGAGCTCGCGTTCCTCATCGACCCGGCGGTGCCGGACGGCATCTCCGGCGACGTCACCCGACTCCGCCAGGTCATGGTCAACCTGCTCGCCAACGCCGTGAAGTTCACCGAGGTCGGCGAAGTGGTCTTGACCGTCGAACCCGGCGAGGCGACCAACGAGATCCACATCGCCGTGCGCGACACCGGCATCGGCATCCCGGCCGACCGGGCCCACAAGCTGTTCGAGGAGTTCACCCAGCTCGACTCGTCGACCACCCGCAAGTACGGCGGCACCGGGTTGGGCCTCGCGGTCAGTAAGCGACTCGCCGAGCTGATGGGCGGCACGATGTGGGTGGAGAGCGTCGAGGGCGACGGCGCGACGTTCCACTTCACGATCCTCGCCGAACCGGCGAGCGTGCCGTCTCGACGAGCCGCCGCCGGCATCCCGACCGAGCTCACGGCCAAGTCCGTCATGGTCGTCGACGACAACGCCATCAACCGGCGCATCCTCGACCTGCAGACCGAAGCATGGGGCCTGCGCTGCCGATCGTTCCCCTCGGGCGCCGACGCACTCGGCAGCATCGACGCCGGCGACGAATACGACCTCGCCATCCTCGACATGCATATGCCGGGGATGGACGGGCTCGAACTCGCCGGTCACCTGCACACGCTTCGACCCACGCTCCCGCTCGTGCTCTACACGTCGCTGGGCGGGGCCGAAGCCGCCGATCCGATCTTCGCCGGCGTGCTGGCGAAGCCGGTGAAGCAGTCGCAGCTGTTCGACATGTTGGTGTCGGTGCTCACCGACGTCGAGCGGGAGGGCACCGCGACAGCGGAGGCGGGCGACGCCTCCAGCAAGCTCGGCGAGCGCCATCCGCTGCGTGTGCTGCTGGCCGAGGACAACACCGTCAACCAACAGATCGCGCTGCTCGTCCTCGAATCACTCGGCTACCGCGCGGATGTCGCCTCGAACGGCATCGAGGCCGTCGAGGCTGTGGAACGTCTCCCCTACGACCTCGTCCTGATGGATGTCCAGATGCCCGACATGGACGGACTGGAGGCGACCCGCCAGATCCGAGGGCGGCCGATCCCGCCCGAGCGTGGAACACAGCCGATTCGGATCGTCGCGATGACCGCGAATGCGATGCAGGGCGACCGAGAAGCGTGCATCGATGCGGGGATGGACGACTACCTCGCGAAGCCGATCCGACCGGAGGAGCTGGCGATCGCCCTCGCCGCGACGCCGCGTCGTACCGACCCATCGGATCCCGGTGGGGTCACAGTGGCCGAGGTGCCGGACGTCGCGCTCACAGCACTCGACACGGTGGCGTTGGATCGACTCCGTTCCATCGCACCCGACGACAAATCGTTCGAGCGCCTCGTTGCCTCATTTCTCGCCAATGGCGCGAGCCTGCTCGCCCAGATCGCCGACGCGGCCCGGAGTGGCGATGTCGACGTGCTCCGCAGATCCACGCACACGCTCAAGTCCAATGCTGCGAGCTTCGGCGCGACGCACCTGTGCGAGCTCTGCGCCGAGCTCGAGTCGCAGGCACGTCGTGGGGAGATCGCCGGCGCCGACGCACAGGTGGCTGCGATCGCGGAGGCCTACGACGGCGCCCGGCGGGCGCTCGACACGCGAGGATGACCGCCGTGCACGAAGCCCCCGCCGACGACCACAGCCAGGCGACGGTGCTCATCGTCGACGACGACTCGCTGAACCGGTCGATGCTCGCAATGTCGATCGGCGCGCTCGGCCACCGGGTGATCGAGGCGGGCAACGGTCGTGAGGCGATCGCAGTGCTCGCCAAGCATTCCGTCGACGTCGTGCTGACCGACATCGAGATGCCGGAGATGGATGGCTACGAACTGCTCAGCCATCGTCAGCAGGACGACCACCTCCGGTCGATCCCGTTCATCGTCATCTCCGGTGTCGACGAGATGAGCTCCGTGATCTCGTGCATCAAACGCGGGGCGGAGGACTATCTGCCCAAACCTTTCGATCCCGTGCTGCTCCACGCCCGCCTCGGCGCGCTGCTCGACAAGAAGAGAATGACCGACGAGCTTCGCGAGATGAACTCGCAGCTCGCCGAACGAGTCGCCGAGAAGGTGCGCGAGGTCGAGCGGTTGAACATGCTGCGACGATTCGTCACGCCCCAGGTGGCCGAGGCCATCGCTGCCGGCGGCGAGGCGATCCTGGCGAGCCACCGGCGGGAGATCACCGTACTGTTCTGTGACCTGCGCGGGTTCACCGCGTTCGCGGAGACCGCCGAGCCCGAGGAGGTGATGGACGTCTTGCGCGAGTTCCACCACGCCGTCGGGCCGATGATCTTCGATCATGAGGGAACGATCGCCCAGTTCACGGGCGACGGGATGTTGGTGTTCTTCAACGATCCGATCCAGTGCGAGGACCCGGCCTGGCAGGCGGTGCAGCTTGCCGTCGCGATGCGCAACCGGACGGCCGAGCTCACACAGCAGTGGCGTCGCCGCGGCCACGATGTCGAACTGGGGATCGGTATCGCCGTGGGGTTCGCGACGTGCGGCGAGATCGGCTTCGACGGTCGCACCGAGTACACGGCGATCGGCACGGTGGTGAACCTGGCGGCGCGCATCTGTGGCGTGGCCGCGGGGGGCCAGATCCTCGTGACCCAGCGGATCCACACGGCGGTCGACGACCGAGCGGTGATGAACTCGTTGGGCGAGTTGGACTTCAGGGGTTTCAGCCGCCCGGTGCCGATCTCGGAGATCATTTCGCTGCGCTGACTCGACCGACCCGACCGACTCGAGGGCCGGGCACGTTGCATGTCAGCTGTTGTACCCACGACCGTATTCGGGAATCCAGCGTCGTGCGGTCACGGCGGCGATGATCGATGCGTCGGATCGCGGCGGCGCATGCCCCTCGGCCACCGCGCACCTCGCCACCGCGAGCGCAACGGCGTCCGACACGGCAATGGCATCTTCGAGCGGTGGGAGCAACACCGGCTCCCCGTCGAGCGGCACCAATTCACCGATCGCCGCAGCGGCAGCGGACAACATGCCGTCTGACACGAAACGCGCGCCCACCGCGACCACACCGCGACCGAGCCCGGGGAACAGATAGAGGTTGTTCACCTGCGTGATCGGCAAGGTCCGGCCAGCGAATGCGACCGGTGCGAACGGACTGCCCGTGCCGATGATCGCACGCCCTTCGGTCCACGCGACGATGTCGGACGGGATCGCCTCTGCGCGTGGTGTCGGGTTCGACAGCGGCAGCACGATCGGCGTCGCGACCTTCGCCGCCATCGTGCGCAGTGCCACCTCGGTGAACACGCCCGGCTGCCCGGTGACACCGACGAGAGCGTGCGGTGCAGCGGCCGCCATCACCGACTCGAGGGTGACGTTCCCCTCCGCACCGGCGAGGTCGGCCACGTCGGCCCACGGCCGCACGAACGGTGCCTGGAACGGCTGCACACCATCGAGCCGATCGTGCAACAACCCATCACGGTCGACGAGCCACAGTCGACCACGCGCCACCGTCTCGTCCACACCAGCGGCCACGAGCGCAGCAACGGTCTGACGGGCGATGCCCACCCCGGCCGAACCGGCACCGACCACCACCATGCGCAGATCTGCCAGCGGCACCCCGGCACGACGCATCCCGGCGACGACGGCGGCGACCGTCACTGCCGCGGTGCCCTGAATGTCGTCGTTGAAGCTGCAGATGGCGTCGCGGTGGCGGGAGAGCAACCGGGTCGCGTTGCGCTGGGCGAAGTCCTCCCACTGAAGGAGCACCGCAGGGCACCGCCGCTGCAGCGCGGCCACGAACGCGTCGACGAGCTCGTCGTACTCGTCGTCGCGTAGCCGGCTGTGTCGCCATCCGAGGTACAGCGGATCGGAGAGGAGTGCTTCGTTGTCGGTACCGGCATCGAGGAACACCGGAAGGGTTCGCTCAGGATCCACCCCACCGACCGCGGTGTACAGGGCGAGCTTTCCGATGGGGATCCCCATGCCGCCGACACCGAGATCACCGAGGCCGAGGATGCGTTCGCCATCGGTGACCACCACGACATCGATGTCGCCTCCGGCAAGAGCGTTGTTCAGCAGTTCTGGGATGCGATCGCGATGTCCCCACGACAGGTACAGCCCGTGCTCGCGGCGATACGTGCGCGACCACTCTTGACACGCAAGGCCGACGGTGGGCGTGTAGATGACCGGCAGCAACTCGGCGAGGTGCTCGCGCACGAACCGGTAGAACAGCACCGAGTTCGTCTCCTGCAACGTGCGCAGGAAGATGTGACGCGCAAGGTCGCCATGTGCTGCGTCGAACTCCGCACGCACCCGCAGGAGTTGCGTCTCGAGGTCCTCCACCACTGGAGGCAGCAGCCCATCGAGGCCGAAGCGATCGCGCTCCGCAGCCGTGAACGCTGTGCCTTTGTTGCGATAGCGGTTGGCGAGAAGTGTGCGACCGATGAGCATCAGACCCCCAGCCCTGTGGCGCCTGCGGAACAGGCCAGGCGCCCATCACGCTACGGCCCGGCCGTCAGCCTTCATCGGCCAAGAACACCAGGATCCCGGCCGACGAGAGTGGCCTCAGCCAGTCGCGCTGATGCGGGTCAGCGACATGAAGCTCAACCAGTACACGTCGCGGTTGAAGCCCGGAGCGGGGAACACCGCCGATCCACGCGGGCGACTTCATGTCGATCGTCGGCCCGTCGGGATCGGGGAAGTCGACGACGCTCGGACTGCTCGGCTGTCTCGACCTGCCGAACTCGGGCATCGTTCGCGTCGACGGCATCGACGTCGCCGGTCTCGACGACGCACGTCGTTCGGCGCTGCGGGGAGACTCCATCGGGTTCGTGTTCCAGCAGTTCCACCTGATCCCCCACCTCTCCGCCGCCGGCAACGTAGAGACCGCGCTGCTGTACCGGAACCTGAAGGCGAGCGAGCGACGCCGGCGAGCCGAGACCGCACTCGAACGGGTGGGGCTCGTGGCCCGCGACGCCCTCACCGCGTCGCGCTGTTCGCAGGGCTGCTGGCGCTGTTCGTCGGCGGGCTCGGCATCGGCATCGTCCACGCGGTCTGGGCAGTCGAGGACTGGACCGTGGTGATCGACTACGGCCGCATCCCCACATGGATCGGCCTAGCGGTCGGGGTTTCGGTCATCGCCGGACTGCTGCCCTCGGTGAAGGCCGCCCGGCTCGAGCCCCTGGAAACGCTCCGCCTCGGCTCAACCACGCCTACCGCACTGCGCCCTTCAACCGATGGCGCCCTGAGTGGGCACCGAGCAACCGTCAGCCAACGAGTGAGGGCTCCTCCAACTCAGCTGGCGCCGGCGATCGCCGAGCGCCGACCCAGAGCATTGCCACCCCGGTGAGCGCCACCACCACACCACCCGCGACGAACGGCGCTCGTGGTGTGAACACCGTGGAGAGCCACGCCACGAACAGGGCGCCGATCGGTGTCGTTCCCAGGAACGCGATGTTGTAGAGGGCGAGCACGCGGCCAAGCATCTCGGGCCGGCTCGCCTTCTGCAACACCTGTACGACGACGGTGGTGAACATCGTGGCGGCGATGCCGACGGGCAGCGACACGACGACCCACACCAGGTAGTTCGGCGCGCCCCCGTAGGCGACGAGCAGCGCGCCGAACAGCAGTGCACCGATCGCGAGGAGGCGCACCGTCGGCTTCTGCAGCCCAGCGGCGATCACGCCGGCGACGAGCGCGCCGACCGCACTGAGCGACACGGGCAGCGAGAGCCGAGCCTCGTTGAGGTGGAACGTGTACTTCGCCATCAACGGCATGACCATCGGGAAGTTGAACCCGGCGAGACCGATGAAGAACATCGCCACCAACACCGGGCCGACGATCGGGTCGTGGCGCACGTAGCGGAACCCTTCGACGATCATGCCCTTGCGTTGTCGGGTCTGGCGCCGTGGAAACATCTCGTCGCGACGCAGCATTGCGAGCGCGGCGAGGAAGAACAGGTACGAGCCGGCGTTCACGTAGAAGCAGGCGGCGATGCCGCTGATCGCGATGATCAATGTGGCGATAGGCGGCCCGAGCAACCGGGCGATCGGGAACACCATTGCGTTCAAGGCGACCGCACCGGGCACCTCCGTGGGTTGCGCCAATTCGGAGACGATCGCCTGCAGTGCCGGCCGCTCGAGCACCGAGACGAAGCCCATCAGCAACGCGAACCCGTAGACGGTCAGCACCTGCACGTGACCCATCTGCACGAGCACGCCGAGCCCGATCGCGGCGGCCATGTTGACGATCGAGGTGATGGTCATCAGGCGGCGGTTGTCGAGGCGGTCGATCACGGATCCGCCCCACGTGCCGAACAGCAGCAACGGCACGGTCTGCAATCCGATCGTGAACGGGAGAGCAGAACGGTTTCCGGTGATCGACAGCACCAGCCACCACTGGGCGAAGCTCTGTACGTACAACCCGACGTACGACAACGACGACCCTGCGATGTAGACGCGCACGTTGAAGCTGCGCAACGAGGACAGTCCCGATGTCTTCCCTCCAGCCTTCATCCCAGGATCGCGACCGTCTCGGCGTCTTTGTCGAAGCCGACGGGATACACCCGCGCAGCGTAGACGTCGAGGGTGATCCGCCATGGCGCGCTTCCAACCTGGCCACGATGACGCCGACCGAGGCCGAGCTCATCGCCTCGAACTCAGACGGCATCCTCGAGCGGGCGTAGATACGGCACGTCGGAGTCGACGTCGGTGCGGGTGACGGCGAATGCCATCAGCACCAACCCCACCACAAGCACGACGTCGCCGACGCTGAAGACGTTTGCCATCGGGAGCGAACGTGGAGTCGAGAACACGTCGCCGAGGAACCGCAACCGAGGGTGGCTGAGGACGGCAGAGTTGTTGAAGCCCTTCTTCACCGCTCGCCCAGCCGACCGCAGCGCGGTTGCCGACGCCGGCATCACCCCCCCGTTGGCGGCGATGACGACGAAGTTGGCGAGCACACCGAGGCCGAGCACCCACATGAAGGGGACGTGGCGGTTGAGGAGCACGAACACCCCCAAGGCGACGTACGTGGAGAGGTGGAACGTCCTCGACACCCATTCGGGAGCGTCGGTCACGATCGAGATGACCACGATCTGCACGAGCAGCGCCGCGACGACGAGCCATGTGCCGCGCAGCCGGAGCCGGGCGAGATTGCCGAAACGACCACCCGCGAGTGGCACCAGCAGCACGAGAACGAGTGCCGCCCCTAGGATCAGCACCCCACGCCGCCCGGACCAGCGGTGAGGGAGAGGCGAGCCGGATCGAGGTCGCGCGCCTCAGTCGCCTTGGGTCCGGGGCTCGGATCGGGGTTACGCCCGTCGAGCCACTTGGTGAGCGCCTCGGCCGTCATCGGACGGGCGATGTGGTAGCCCTGCGCCTGGTCGCACCCGGCGGCCCGCAGCCACTGCATCGTCTCCTCGGTCTCGACGCCTTCGGCAGTCGACGTGAGCCCGAGGTTCTTCGCCAGCTCGATCGTCGAGCGAACGATGGCCTGGTCGGCACCGTTGTCGACGAGGTTCATCACGAACGACCGGTCGATCTTGATCTCACTCACCGGCAGGTTCTGCAGGTACGCAAGCGACGAGTAACCGGTGCCGAAGTCGTCGATCGAGAGCGACACTCCCATGTCGTGGAGCTGTTCCAAGGTGCGCCGGGCGCGCAGCGGATCGGCCATGATCGAGCTCTCGGTGATCTCCAAGCGGAGCAGCCGTGCCGGAAGCGAATGATGTGCGAGGTTCGTGGGCACGTCGTGGATTATCCCACCATCGTGCAGGTTTCGCGCCGACAGGTTCACCGCGATCGCGAGCTCCCTGCCGCCGTTGCGCCACGCCGCGGCCTGGCGGATCGCCGTCGCCAACACGAAGCTCGTCAGTGGACGGATGAGCCCCGTGTGTTCCGCCACCGGCACGAACTCGTTCGGCGGCACCAATCCGAGCCGGGGATGCATCCAGCGCACCAGGGCCTCCGCCGACGTGACGAGGCCGGTGCTCAGGTCGAGCTTGGGTTGGTAGTAGAGGATGATCTCGCCCTCGACGATCGCCTTGCGCAGCTCGCTCACCAGCTCCAGGCGACGGGTGCTGTGATGATCCTGCTCGGGGTCGTAGATCTCGGCACTGGTCTGGAGCCGCTTCGCGACGTACATCGCGATGTCGGCGCGCTTGATCAGTTCGTCGCTCGCCGAGCCGTGGTCCGGGAACAACGCCACACCGATGCTGCCCTGCACCTCCAGGTTGAAACCGTCGATCCGGAACGGCTGCTCGAGCGCCTTCGCGATGTCCAGCGCCGTGCGTTGTGCGTCGGCCTCGTCGAGCACACGCGGCAGCAGCAGTGCGAACTCGTCGCCCCCGAAGCGGGCGATGGTGGCGTCCTCGGGCACGATGTCGACGATGCGCGGGCCGATCTGGCACAGCAGCTCGTCGCCCGCGTGGTGGCCCAGCGTGTCGTTCACCTCCTTGAAGTGATCGAGGTCGATCAGCATCACCGCGGCTTTGTGCGCTCCCATCTTCGGTTGCGCCATTCGCCGTTGCAGGATCGCTTCGAAGCTGAGCCGGTTCGGGAGATCGGTCAACGAGTCGTGCAGCGCCTGATGCTCCTTCTCCGACGCGATCGACGCACTGCGGTAGACCGCGTAGACGGGCAGCAGCAGCAGCGGGAGGAACACCAGGCTGCGCTCGGCGACGATCAGCACGATGGGCGATAGTGCGAGCAACAAGCCGTCGGAGATCGCCTCCTGCGTGACGCTCGCGCGCACGACCTTTGCCACCCTGCTGTTGGTCGCCAAGGCGATCGCGATCCCGACCAGTGTGTTGTTCGTGAGGAAGCATGCGGCGGCCGCCGCCACCACGGCTGCACTCCAGTGCCAGTTGCCCCCGACGGCGGTACCGAAGTTCTGCCGACCTTCGATCGCGACGTAGACCAACGTCGCCATCCCCCACGCCACCCAGTACTGGGCGAAGTTGAAGATCAACTTGATCGGCGTCTTCTTGGCGAACAGATCTCCCGCGAGCGAGGCAACCGCCTGGCTCAAGAACGCGAGCACCGGTCCGAACTCGAGGAACAGCGCGAACGTGAACGTCGCCGAGGCGACGATCTCCTGCACCCCGCTCGAACGGGCGAACAGGATCGGTCTCACCTCGCTCACGATCACCGCCACGACGAACAGGACGAGCTCAGGCCACCGATCGCCCACGGGGCGAGAACCGATCCACAGCACGCATGCCCCGAAGGTGAGCGTCGCGAGCAGCGACAACCCACCGACGTAGGTGCCAAGACCAACCCGATGGATCGTCTGGCGGCTGGAGACAGGATCGGACACGAGCTGCCTTTCTGCGCGTGCAGGGTGTTCCGCGCCAACACCGGGGTCGGCGAGGCAGTACTTCTGGATCGGCACGCGCAGTGCAATCTTGAGGAAATGCTGCCGATTCGCGTCGGACGTGCGGATCCGCTTGCGGACCGGCGCCAGTGGCGCGCCCGAGCCTCGGTCCTTGAACGGGACGGGCGACTGCCGCTGGAAAACGGGAACGGCCGACACCCACGGTTTCCCGCGAATGCCGGCGCATCCTCAGATTCCTTGAACTCAATGGCCCTGACCAGGAACGATCAGGATCAGCGAGGCTTCTTCAGCCCCACTTGGACCATGCACCCGCTGCGACCACCGCAGCGACCAGCGAGAGTGCCGGAACCAAACGGATTGCCTGCTTCTTCAGCTTGACGATCTTCATGCTGCCACTCCTTACTTCTGTGAGTTGAGAGCCACCCAGCGTCGACTCTGCGACCACACTACTTGACAAAATCTTGAATGTCGACCGGAAGCGTGACCGCCGGACATCGGAGCGTGGTTTTCTGGATCAGATGTCGCGCCGGCGGTCGTACGACCAATGTCTCCGTCGAGAAGCCTGGATCGGATCCCGATATCGGGAGTGCTGACGCGACACCGCGCGTCGGAGCCCGCCCAACAACGGAGATCCCAGATGCAGAAGAACGTCCTCAAGAAGCTCAGCCTCGGCATCGTGGCTGCGATGGTCCTCGTACCCGCCGCAGCGTTCGCGTCGGGCGGCAGCGGAGGCGGCGGCACCGCGACGGTCGGCGTTTCCGCGACGGGCGGCGCGGTCGGCGGCACGGGTGGAGGCGGAACCAAGATCGCCTGCATCACCACGCTGTCGGTCGCGGCCACAGCCGCCGAGGCACTGTCGGGCAACTCGTTCTCGGCAACGTTCACGTTGAGCTCGTGCCAGTCACGGACCAAGGTCGGCCTCACGGCCATCGACATCGCCACCGGCCTGGTCGTCTACACCTCGCCCGACCTCATCGGCACGACAGCCGTGTGGGGGTTGCCCTACAAGCTCACCTCGTACCAGATCAACGCTCGCGCCTACTCGGGCCTGACCGGTGCCACGCTGGCGACGGCGTCGACGATCGTCAACACCACCGACGTGCTGCCCTGCACACCAGCGATCACCGAGACCGTCACCACCGGCTACTTCGGCATCTACCCCGCGATCTGGAACGCGACCAACGCCCAGAACTGCTTCATCCCGAACACGAGCACCCACCTGCGGATCACCAACCTAGCGACCGGCCTGGTGGTGTACGAGACGTCGAGCCCGGCCATGTCGTGGATGCTCGACTTCGAGGGCCCCATCGTGGCGTACAGCAACCGCTACGAGGTCGACGCGGAGCTGCTCGACGCGAGTGGCAGCATTCTCGCCCGCAGCACGCAGATCGTCACCTCGGCGCCGCTGCGCTGAGCACCGAGGCGGGAGGCCGTCGCCCGACCGATCACCAGTCGGTCGGGCGATAGTCCTTGAAGAACTGACCCCACGAGTGTTCACCGGTCGAGAAGCCGGTGAACACGGGGTCGAGGATGCGGGCCGAGCCGTCGACGATGTCGAGGGGCGGATGGAAGTGCAGCTCCGCGCGCTTGCGCTCGGCGATGGGCAGCGGATCCTCGTCGCTCACCCAACCCGTGTCCACGCTGTTCATGTGGATCCCGTCCGCCTGGTAGTCGGCGGCCGACGTGCGGGTCATCATGTTCAACGCCGCCTTGGCCATATTCGTGTGCGGATGGCGGGTGGTCTTCATCCGCCGGTAGAACTGCCCCTCCACCGCCGAGACGTTGACGATGTGCCGGTCGCGTTCGGGTCCGCGCATCAACAGCTCCTTCAGTCGCGCGTTGAGGACGAAGGGGGCGGTGGCATTGACGAGTTGCGTCTCCAGCAGCTCCACCGTGGGCACCTCGGCCAGGCGCAGGCGCCACGAGTTGAGGTCGCGCCGATCCACTTGTTGGAGGTCCTGATCCAGTTGCCCCACGGGAAACAGGTGTGCCCGATCGGTCGATCCGGTCGACTCCTCGGGCAGCAGCGCCGCCTGCGACAACGCCGCGGCGCGCGTCAAACCGGGTAGCGCGCCCAGGCTTTGCGGGGTAGTGGTTCCGTCGCCGAGCTGCAACATGTCCTCGGCTCGGAGGCCCTCGTACGCGCCGAGCACCCGGCGGGTCGGCGCGGGCATGTCCGTGAGCGCAGCCTCCTCCAGCTCCATCATGTGCCGATAGAACTCGGGAGGGCGACGAACGGTCTGGCACGCGTTGTTCACGATCACGTCCAGGCGATCGCGAGTGGCCAGCAGGTACGTGCAGAACCCCTCGACGCTGGGCGTGTGGCGCAGGTCCAGCCCGAAGATCTCGAGGCGATGCAGCCAGTCGGCAGCGTCGGCCTCGGCGGCGTAGCGCAGCGCGGCATCACGAGGGAAGCGGGTGGTGACGATGAGATCCGCGCCGGCCCGCAGCAACTTGATGCCCGTCTGGTAACCGATCTTCACCCGTCCGCCGGTGAGCAATGCGACCCGTCCGGTCAAATCGGCCGTCGCGGTCCGCTTGGCGAGGTTGAACTCGGCGCAGTCCGGGCACATCTGGTCGTAGAACGCGTGGATGCGCGTGTACTTGACCTTGCAGACGTAGCAGTGCTGCGGTTCGATCGACTCGCGCGCATCCTCGTCCACATCCACGTCGTCGGGCCCGGTGAGCTCGGGCGGGAACACGTTCGGCGTGGTGAACACCGGCCGCGAACGAAGGCTGCGGATGCCCGTCTCGGTCAGCACCTCCTGATCGGCCCGGGCCCGAGCCGCCTTCTGCTCGCGGCGCTGCGACTTGATCTGACGGCGCCGCTTCTCCACGTCGGGCTCGAACACGTCGCCCGCCGCGCTGAGCAGCTTGGCCCGCTCGATCGGGCCGAGCACCTCGAGCAGCGACCGGTCGGCGACGACCGCTTCGAGCAGTTCGGTGAGCGCCAGCAGGCTTTCGCGGGGGACCTCCGGCACGATGGCAATGTATCGCCTTGCAGGACGGGGACCCCGAACCCGCTCCGGGTCGCTACTCTTGTGGGCCCACCACTCGAAGGATCAGCATCGTGGCCACGTCACCGAAACTCACCCCGCTCCAGGAGGCCGAGGCTCGCCGGAAAGCTCAGGTCGAGTCGCGTGCCAACAAAGTGCCCAAGATGTACTCCGAGGCCGAGAAGACGCAGCGCAAAGACCGGGTCGCCAAGGTCAAGGATGCGATCGCCCGCTCGGTCGGGATGAAGGGCGACCACGTCGTGGCCGGCCGGGCCGCGTTGAAGACGTACCTCCAGCGGCTCAACGAGCCGAACCAACCCGACGATGCCCGCTTCGAGACCCTTCTCGAAGCCCCGTTCAAGGCACCGCCGAAGAAGCGGACCAACGACCGCCCCTACTGATCCGTCAGAAAGCCTCTCCTCGCAGCCGCCCTCAAGTGTTCGCAAAGCGCTTGAGTCCTGTGCCGACGCCACCGATGTAGTCGCCGTGTCCCCCGAATTCTGAGGATCGCACACATCCGTCTGCAAGGGCAAAGGGGCGACGGGAATGAGACTGAGGGAACCGGAGCGCATGCTCGAGGGGTCCAGCACTCACAACATCGGCCTTCTCGTCCGGGAGTGCGCCGCGCCGCTGACCGCCCGTTCCCACCGGTCGCGCCATGCCGCGACCGAGGAGCCCTCGGTGAGACAATGACATGAACGGAGGGCGATGTCGGATCGCTGGGTGGTGACGACGACTACGACGACTCGCCCTACGATCCGAGGATGACGAGTTCCGTGCCGGTGCTGTTCGTCGACAGCGCGTTCCCCGACAAGTTCCGCGACCTCCTCGACGGGCGGGCGACGCTCGTCGGACCCGACGATACCGACCTCCCGACCGCCGATGCGGTGCTCGCAGGGATGCGGCGATGGGACGCAGCGAGCATGGCGAAGGGCAGCCGTCTGCGGGTGATCTCCCGCATCGGCGTGGGCTACGACACCGTCGATGTCGCCGCCGCGACTGCCGCCGGAATAAC
>JAYVMH010000251.1:0-14230 GCA_043759015.1 Actinomycetota bacterium | reverse complement strand
GTGGAGACGATGCGGTTCCTCGGCTACCGCATCCTCACGCAGGTGGTGCAGGAGGGGCGGATCGGGCCCGAGGCGTCGATCGCCAAGCTCTACTGGAGCGAGTACCACCAGCAGGCCGCAGACCTGGCGATGTCGCTGCTCGGGGCGGACGGCCTCGTGCGGAACGGTCGGCGACCGAACAAGCACTTCCGGACGGACGAACCAGGCGCGGACAACACATCGAACTCGTGGATCGACGTCCTGCTGCTGAACGCACGCAGTGGCACGGTGTACGCCGGCACCAGCGAGATCCAACGCAACATCCTGGCCGAGAGCATCCTCGGGCTGCCGCGCGAACCCCGATGACCGGCGCAAGGACGGCGCAGGGGTCACCGACGATGAGCGACGGCCACGCCGTGGTCCGGTGCTTCCACACGACGGCGATGGTCGCCGACTACGAACGGACCCGCGACGCCCTCGTCCGTCTCGTCGGGCTGCGCGTCCTCGAGGACAGCCGGCTCGAGGATCCCGCGATCGGCCGGCGCGGCGGCATGGCGTGGGTGGGCGACAACATCATCGAGATCGGCGAGCCGATCGTGGTCGGCGGCGCCGTCGACCGCTTCGTGCAGCGGTTCGGCTCGCACATGAGCTCGATCGCCGTGCAGGTCGCCGACATCGATGCGACCGTCGAGCACCTGCTGTACCACGGCGTGCGGATCGCGTCGCGCGTCGACGGGCACATCGTGTTCACGCACCCGGGCGACACGGGGGGAGTCGTCGTCGAGTGGTTCGGCGCCGAGGAGCCGCTCGACCCGCGCTACGGCGGACCGAT
Organism: Actinomycetota bacterium; assembly: GCA_043759015.1. Classification (GTDB taxonomy): domain Bacteria; phylum Actinomycetota; class Acidimicrobiia; order Acidimicrobiales; family Ilumatobacteraceae; genus UBA668. The sequence continues at coordinate 13,419 of JAYVMH010000251.1, read as the reverse complement.
GCCGCCGCCGATCGCCGACCCGGTGCTCGACGTCTGTCAGATGGCGTTCGGCGGAGCGGTGGTCGACGACGTAGCCGCGGCCGCTGACCGCCTCGCACTGCTGTTCGGTCGCGAGGTCACCTTCCGGCACCAGGGCGCGCCGGCCGGCGCGCCCGCCGCGGGAGTGTCGATGGGCGACTGCACGCTCGCCCTCTACCCGAGACCCGGGCCGGCCGAGAGCACGGCCTTGTGGGGCCACGTGTATGAGCGACCACAGACGAGCAACTTCGGCGTGCGAGTGCCGGACCTTGCCGACGCCAGTGACCGACTGAGCGCCGCGACGGTGCAGATCCTTCGGGCTGATCAGGACGCGATCGTGATCCCGCCCGGGGCGACCGGCGGGGTCACCGTGGTCGTCGTCGATCGGCTGCTTCCGGGCGACCCGCGCGCCTGATCACGCACTCCGGGTCGGGCCGCATCGTCATTCCCAGCGGAACTCGGCGGCCCGCTTCTCGACGAACGCGAGGCGGGCCTCGTCGGAATCGGCGTGGCGCTTGACGCGCTGGGTGTAGTCCTGCTCGGTGCGGTAGCCCTCGAGCAACGACATCGACTCGACCCGGTTGGCCGACTCCTTGGCGAGGCGCACGGCGATCGGGCTCTTGGCGGCGATGGCAGTGGCGAAGCCCATCGCCGTGTCCATCAGCGCCTCGGGGGCGACGACCGCCTCGATCCCGCCACGGCGGTAGATCTCGTCGGCCGCCACGAAGGCGCCGGTGAGGAACATGCGCTTGGCGAGGAACGGTCCACACAGCCGTTGGGCGTGGCGCACGCCGCCGAGCACGCCGACGTTGATCTCCGTGAGCGCGAAGCTCGTCTCGGTCGTGGCGACGACGAGGTCGCATGACGCGACGATCGCCACGCCGGCACCGATCGCCTTGCCATGCACCGCGGCGATCACCGGCAGGCCACATTCGTAGATCGAGCTGAAGCAGCGCCGGGCGATACGTCCCGGGTCCACCTGATCGCGGGCGTCGCCCTGGGGCGCGCCGTCCTCGGCCCGGCCGTCGGGGCGGTGCCGGCGCGGTGAGTCCTGGAGGTCGACGCCGCCGCAGAACAGTCGCGCGTCCGGCGCGGCGCGCAGGATGATCGCCGAGGCGTCACGTCCGCTGCTGAGCGATTCCATCGCACCGGCGATCTCTTCGAACGTCCGGTACGAGAGCGCGTTCACCGGTGGTCGGTCGATGGTCACGATCGCCACAAGGTCGTGCACCTCGACGTTCACGTGCGCTCCGGTGTTGGCGGCGGTGTGTCCCATGTCTCTGTCCTCCGACGTCGTCGATCGCCGACACGATGCACGTCGCGATCTCTGCTCGACAGTATCGTCAAGTTCCATGCCGGCCTCTCCAGCGGCGGCGCACGCCGCGATCACCAACGGTCACGACGCGTTCCTGACCCCGGCCGAGCTCCGCCAGCCGGCCAAGGCTCTCGGCCCCCGCGCGCAGCGGACGATCACCCGCATCGTCGAGGCCACCCGCGAGGTGTTCCAGAGCCACGGGTACTCCGGCACGACAGTGGACGAGATCACCCGGGTCGCCGACGTGTCCCGCGCCTCGTTCTACACGTACTTCCCGTCGAAGCGCGAGGTTCTCCTGGCGGTCGGCGCCCACGCCGCTAGCGGGAGCGTGGCGATCATCGAGCGGCTCCCGGAGTACGGCACGAGCCGCTCCGGGCTGGCCGTGTGGGTCGCCGAGTACTTCGACTTCCTCGACGTGCACGGCAGCTTCTCGTTCGCGTGGACGCAGGCGGCGCACGAGGACGACACGATCCGCACCGCCGGCATGAAGCGCCACCTCAGCATCTGCCGCACGCTCGGGCAGCGCCTCACCGAGACGGCTGGCCGGGCCGCCGAGCACCCCACCGAGCTCGGCCTCGTGGCCAGCAGCACGCTCGAGCGGGCGTGGGGCTACGGCCAGCTCTACGGCGACGCGGTCGACCGCGGCGTGCTCGTCGAGCAGGTGGCCCAGACGCTGTGGGGCGCCGCCCGGCAGGCGGCGCCGAAGGCCGCAGCGCGACGCTGAGCATGGCCGTCGACCACTTCGAACTGCGCCCGACCGACGATCCGCTCCGGTTCGCGTGGGAGCCGCCCCCGCTCCTGCTCACGCCGGCCACCACGTTGCAGGGTGGCGCCGGACTCGGCGCGGCGGCGACGGCGCTCGAGAGGGTCACCGGGCGGCCGACGATCTGGGCGACCGCGCAGTACCTCTCGTTCGCCGCCGGCACGGAGCCGATCGACCTCGAGGTCACGGTCGAGGTCGCCGGCCACAACACCACACAGGCGCGCTGCGTGCTGTCGCGAAGCGGCGAGGAGATCCTCACCGCCCACGGGGCCCTCGGCCGGCGCTCGTTCGACGACGAGGGCGTGTGGTGCACGATGCCGGCGGTCCCGGCGCCCGACGACTCGCCGCCCTTCAAGTTCTTCGAGCACGGACGTGGGCACATGGGCGATCTGGTCGAGCTGCGCCTGGCGCGCGGCCGCCAGCTCGAGGAGATCGAGACGGCCGGCGGGCGCGGCGACGGCTCGTTCGCGCTGTGGGCGCGGGCCTGGGAATCAGTGCGTGCCGTGACCGTTGCGGATCTGGCGTTCATCGGCGACTTCATGCCCCTCGGCTTCGCCGACGCGATGGGCGCACCCTACGCCGGGAACAGCCTCGACAACACGGTCCGGGTCGGCCAGCTCGTCGCCACTGACTGGGTGCTGCTGTCGGTCCACGTGCAGCAGGTGGCGAACGGCTTCGGCTATGGCCGGGCCGAGCTGTGGGCGCGGGACGGCACGCTGCTCGGCGAGGTCAGCCAGAGCGCGGTGCTGCGCCTGCACTCACGGATCAGCGACGCTGGCCGGCCGCCGCGAACCTGACCGAGGTCGCCGCTCAGCGTCGCCGCGGGTGGCGCTGCAGCTCGGCGAGCAGCGGCTGGCTGTACGCCACGCGACCGGTGAGCCGCTTCGGGTCCGCGCTGCACAGCGCGAGCGCTGCTTCGGCCATCCACGACACGTCCTCGAGGGCGAACTCGGCGACGAGGTCGTGAGCACCAGCCCCGGGCGTGGCTACGTTGTCCCACGGGGCGAGGGAGTTCACGGCGATGCCGTCGTCGTACACCTCGGCCGCCAACCCGGTGGTGAAACGGTCGAGCGCCGCCTTCACCATGCCGTACACGGAGAAGCCTCGCTTGTAGACGTCCAGGAACGGCGGGCCCTGCGGGTGGATGCCGGCCCGGCTCGTGATGTTGAGGATCCACCCCTGCTTTCGCTCGCGCATGCCCGGCACGACCATCTGGGCGAGCTCGAACGGCGCCCGCACCTGCACCTCGAACATCAGGTCGTACCGCTTCTGTGGGAACTCGTCGAACGGGATGTAGAACGTGACCGCGGCGTTGTTCACGAGGATGTCGACCGGGCCGAGCTGCTCGACCGTCTCGGCCACCATCCGCTGGCGGTCGGCCTGCTTGGAGATGTCGGCCTGCACGGCGACGACGGTGCCGCCCGAGGCCCTGATGCGCTCGACCGTCTCGGAGAGCGAGCCCTCGTACTTGGCGTCCGGCTCGAGCGTGCGCGCTGACACGGCGACCTTGGCGCCGGCCTCGGCCAACCGTTCAGCGATCGAGGCGCCGATGCCACGACTCGCTCCGGTGACGAGCGCGACCTTTCCGTCGCACTCCGGGCGGTAGGTGCCCTCCAGGTTGCTGGTGTTCGACATGCTTCCTCCGACGGGTGGCTCGACGACTTGACAGTATCGTCAGTTCAACTTCCAAAGCCCCAAGCCCGACGCGTAGAGTCCCGTTCGTGACCGAGACGAAGATGTGCGAAGGACGAGTGTGCGCAATCACCGGAGCGGGCCGCGGCCTGGGCCGTGAGTACGCGCTGATGCTGGCCGACCAGGGGGCCAAGGTCGTCGTGAACGACTTCGGTGGGGCGCGTGACGGCACCGCCGCCGGCGCTTCCAACCCGGCGCAGGACGTGGTCGACGAGATCACGGCGGCCGGCGGCCAGGCCGTCGCCCACCTCGGCGACGCCAGCTCCCTGGCCGACGCCCAGGCGATGGTGCAGATGGCGATCGACACCTACGGTGGCCTCGACGTCGTGGTGAACAACGCTGGCATCCTGCGCGATCGCATGCTCTTCTCGATGGCCGAGGAGGAGTGGGACGCCGTCATCAAGGTGCACCTGAAAGGCACGTGGGCGTCGAGCCGGGTCGCATCGGGCTACTGGCGCGACCGCGCCAAGGCGGGCGAGAAGAACGACGCTCGCCTCGTAAACACCACGTCCGTGTCCGGGATCTACGGCAACCCCGGCCAGACGAACTACGGCGCGGCAAAGGCCGGCATCGCCGCCTTCACGCAGATCGCTGCCGAGGAGCTCGGTCGGTACGGCGTCACCGCCAACGCGGTGGCGCCCGGAGCGCTCACCCGCCTCACCGAAGACCTTGGCCTGCCGGACGAGATGCTCGGCAAGTTCGGCCCTGAGTGGGTCGCCCCCGTCGTCACCTGGCTGGCGTCGACCCAGTCGGCCGACGTCACCGGCCAGGTCATCGAATCGTCCGGCCAGATCCTCGGCATCGCCGAAGGGTGGCGCCGCGGCCCGCACACCGACACCCCGCCGATCGATCCTCACGACGTCGACGCCGCCGTTCGCGGCCTGCTGGCGCAGGCCACACCCCGCACCAAGATGAACGAACTGAGCTGACCATGACCGAGGCCTGGATCATCGACGGGACGCGCTCGCCGCGCGGCAAGGGGAAGGCCAACGGTTCGCTGCACCACCTGCACCCGCAGGAGGTGCTCGCCCAGGTGCTCAAAGCCCTCGCGTCGCGCAACGGGCTCGATACCAAGGACGTCGACGACGTGATCATGGGCAACGGCAACCCGGCCGGCGACCACGGCGGTTGCATCGGGCGCATGGGCGTGCTCGCCGCCGGTTGGCCGGTGGAAGCGCCCGGCATCACGCTCAACCGCTTCTGTGGTTCGGGCCAGCAGGCGATCACGTTCGCCGCCATGGGCATCCAGGCCGGGCACCAGCACGTGGTGGTGGGCGGTGGCGTCGAGTCGATGTCGCGCTGGCCCGAGCCCGACGGTCCGCCCGACTTCACCTCGGGCAACGCCCACCTGCGCGAGCTGTTCCCGCTCGTCCCCCAGGGCATCTCGGCCGACCTGATCGCCACCGTCGAGGGCTTCACGCGCGACGACGTCGACGCCTTCGCCGTGCAGAGCCAGGAGCGCTGCGCCAAGGCGATGGCCGAAGGCGCGTTCGACCGCAGCGTCGTTCCGATCCTCAACCCGGACGGCTCGGTCGCTCTCGCGGTCGATGAGTTTCCGCGCCCGGGAAGCACCGTCGAGTCGATGGGCGGCCTCAAAGCGTCGTTCGCGACCATGGGCACGCAGGTGTTCGAGGGCTACGACCGTAGCTTCGACGACATGTGCCGGCAGGCGTACCCGAAGGTCGACCACGTCGACCACGTGCACCACGCCGGCAACTCCTCCGGCGTGGTCGACGGCGCCAGCGCCGTCCTGCTCACCTCCCCCGACTACGCGAAGGCCCACGGCCTGAAGCCGCGGGCCCGCATCGTGATGTCGGCGGTCGCCGGCGCCGAGCCGGTCATCATGCTCACCGCACCGGGGCCTTCGTCGCGCAAGTGCCTCGAGCGGGCCGGCATGACCGTGAACGACATCGACCTGTGGGAGATCAACGAGGCGTTCGCCGCCGTGCCGCTGAAGACGATCCGCGACCTCGGCCTCGACCCGGCGAAGGTGAACGTCAACGGCGGGGCCATCGCCCTCGGCCACCCGATCGGCGCCACCGGCGGCATGCTCATCCAGACCGCGCTCGACGAGCTCGAGCGACGCGATCTCTCGACGGCGCTCATCACGATGTGCACCGGTGGCGGCATGGGCACCGCCACCATCATCGAGCGCATCTGACGTGCGGCCGCGCAGCCGCGTCGCCCATTCGGGGGCGGTGCGGTGATCGAGTTCGGGCCGGTCGAGCTGAGCGAGGCGGAGCGGGCGCTACGCGCCGAGGTGCAGCGGTTCCTCGCCATCGAGCTGCCGCGGGGCTCGTTCATGCCGGGTCTCGGGATGAACGCCGCGAAGGACCCGGCGTTCTCCCGCAAGCTCGGCGCCCGCGGCTGGCTCGGCATGGCGCTGCCGATCGCCTACGGCGGGCACGACCGCTCGGCGGTCGACCGCTTCATCGTCACCGAGGAGCTCCTCCGCTGGGGCGTCCCCGTCGGCCACCACTGGGTCGCCGACCGCCAGTCGGGACCGGTCATCGCCAAGTTCGGCACCGAGGAGCAGAAGCGGAAGTTCCTTCCCGGCATCTGCGCCGGCGAGCTCTCGTTCTGCATCGGCATGAGCGAACCCGACAGCGGCAGCGACCTCGCCTCGCTCTCGTCGAAAGCGACACGCGACGGTGACGGTTGGGTGCTCGAGGGCCGCAAGATCTGGACGACGGCGGCGCACGAGAACGACTGGATCATCGTGCTGTGCCGCACGACCCCGCGTGACGACGTGGACGACAAGCGCCAAGGGCTCACCCAGCTGATCGTCGACCTGAAGGCGCCGGGTGTCACCGCCACGCCGGTGCCGTTCATCGACGGCACGGCCGACTTCTGCGAGGTCGTGTTCGACCACGTGTTCGTGCCCGATGCGATGGTGCTCGGCGAGGTCGGCCAGGGATGGTCGCAGAACACCTCCGAGCTCGCCTACGAGCGCGGCGGACCCGACCGCTGGTTGAGCACGTACCTGCTCGTCGAAGGACTGCTGGAGCGCGAGAGTCGCCGGGGTGCTTCGGCTCTGATGGCCCCGGACCTGCTCGACCTGCTCGGCGACGCGGTGGCGAACTACTGGGTGCTCCACCATCTCTCGCTGTCGGTCGCCCGCTCGATCGACGAGGGGGGCGCCCCTGCGATCGAGTCGTCGCTCGTCAAGGAGATGGGCACGCGTTTCGAGCAGGACGTCGTGTCCGCCGTGCTCGCCTTCCTCGACGAGGGCCCGAACACCGCGGACGGGTCGATCTTCGGCCGGCTGCTCGTCAGCGCCGCACTGACGCAACCGTCGTTCACCGTTCGCGGCGGGACCAACGAGGTGCTGCGATCCGTGGCCTCGAAGGGTCTGCGTCCGAGGACGGCGGCACGATGAGCGCGTCGGGGCCGGACACCACTACCAGTGTCACCACCACTGCCGATCCCCTCGTCGTCGAGACCGTCGAGCGTCTGCTCGCCGCCGTGTGCACGCACGAGGAGATCGAGCGCGCCGAGCAGACCGGGTGGTCGGCCACGGCGTGGGCGGCGTTGGCCGATGCCGGATTCCCGTGGGTCGGCATTGACGAGGCCAGGGGAGGATCGGGGGGAACCCTGTTCGATCTCGCCGCGGTGCTGAGCGCCGTCGGGCGCTTCGCGGCGCCGGTACCGGTCGCGGAGACAGCGATGCTCGGTGGCTGGTGCCTCGCGCTCGCCGGGCTGCCACTACCGGCGGGACCGGTAGCCGTCGTGGAGACGGCGCCGACGATCGTTGACGACCGGCTGCGCCTCGATGTCGTGGTCGCCTGGGCCCGCCACGCCGAACGGATCGTGGTCATGTCCGAACCGGGCAGCGGTCGCACCGACGTCCTGTCGTTGCGTCCCGACCAGGTGACGGTGACCGCCGGCGCCAACCTCGCCGGCGAGGCGCGCGATCGCGTCGTCGCCGACGTGGCGCTGCCCGACGTCGAGCAGAACGGCATCGCTCGCGACGACCTCAGCGTCGACCTGCTCCACCAGCGTGGAGCGCTCTCGCGGGTGGTCATGGCCGCCGGTGCGCTGCGGGCGATGGCGCAGCTCACGGTCGACTACACCAACGAGCGCCACCAGTTCGGCAAGCCGGTAGCCACCTTCCAGGCTGTGCAGTATCACCTCGTCACCGCTGCCCAGTGCGCGGTGCGGGCCCAGATGGCGGCCGATGTGGCGGTGCGGGCGCTCGCCGGCGGGAAGCCCGGCAGCGAGATCGCGTTCGCCCGTGTCGTCGTCGATGATGCGATCACCCTCGGCACCCGGGCCGCCCATCAGGCCCACGGGGCGATGGGCGTGACGCGCGAGTACGACCTGCAACAGCTCACCCGGCGGCTGTGGTCGTGGCGTAGCGAATGGGGCACGACGAAGGGCTGGCGTCGCCGCGCCGGCGCGGGCGTCGCCGCCGCCGGCCACGAAGGTCTGTTCGATCTGATCACCGACGACGGCTCCGTCCGGGACGCGGCGACGAGCCGGCGTTGAGTCGGACGACCCGGAAAGGCAGGATGGCGTCCGGCAACGGGCCGCGTCAGGGGGATCGATCGTGAGCGGATGGACAGCGGACCTCGGGTTGGCGGTGCTGCGGGTGACGCTCGGCGCCGTGATGCTGGCCCACGGCGTGAACCACGTGTTCCGTGGCGGCAAGATCGCCGGCACAGCGAGGTGGTTCGGCTCGATGGGCATGCGGCCCCCGGTCGTGCATGCATGGCTGGCGAGCCTCGTGGAGATGGGTGCCGGCGCACTGCTGATCGCGGGGCTGCTGACCCCGCTCGCCGCCGCCGGCTCGATCGGCATCATGACGGTGGCGTTCGTGATCAACCACCGCAAGAACGGCTTCTTCATCTTCCGCCCCGGCGAGGGCTACGAGTACGTCATGACCCTCGCGCTGCTCGGCTTCGGTGTCGCGCTGCTCGGCGGTGGCCGGTGGTCCCTCGACGAGGCGGCCGGGCTCACGGGCAAGCTGGACGCCGGCGTCGGTCTGGCCCTGGCCGCTGGAGGTGGGGTTGGCGGCGGGCTCGCGCTGCTGGCCGCCTGCTGGCGCCCAGAGAAGAAACCCGCCGACTGATTGCGCAGAGAGGCCGCCGGCCTACTTCGTGCCGACGTTGCTCATGTCGGTGGTGCCGATGAATTGGTTGGCGCCGCTGGCCAGGTTGTGAGTGTGGTTCGCTGCGCCGTACTCGCGCGGCGTCGTGTCGACGTCGGTCGCCTGCGCCCGCAGCGCGCCTACCGTGCACTCTGCGCGGGTGCGGTGCTCGAACGGGTCGAAGTGGTACCACCGCGCCGCGTTCGCCCACGTGACCTTCTCGATCTCGTCGTCGACCAGCGTGGCCGCCTGCAGCGACTTCCAGAGCACCTCCGGCGCGGTCGGCCAGGTCGAGTCCGAGTGCGGGTAGTCGCACTCCCACGTGATGTTGTCGATACCGATCATCTCGCGGTTGCGCAGCCCGGTGACGTCGTCGATGAAGCAGCCCTGCACGTGGTCGCGGAAGACCTGGCTCGGCAGCTGGTCGCCGAAGTCCTCCCTCGTCCACGCACGATGATGGTCGTAGACGAAGTCGGCCTTCTCTAGGAAGTACGGGATCCAACCGATGCCGCCCTCGGCGAGCGCGAAACGGATGCCCGGGAACTTGCGGAAGATCTTCGACCACAGCAGCTCGCCGGCGAAGATCGCCGTCTGGAACGGCATTGCGTGCGGAATCACCGAGAACGGCGTGCGGGGCATGAAGTTGGGGAACCCGCCGAAGTGGAACACCATCACGCTGCCGGTCTCCTCGGCAGCCTTCCAGGCCGGATCCCACTCGTCGCCGTGGTAGTCGGGCGCGCCGAAGCGGTAGCCGTCCGGATGGCACGACACGGCGTGACAGCCGATCTCGGCCAGCCGACGGATCTCGCCGGCCATCCAGTCGGCGCCGAGGGTGAACCCGGAGATCGCCATCGGGATGAACCGTCCGGGGTACCGGTTGCACCACTCGTGCACGTGCCAGTCGTTGTACGTGCGCGTCATCGCCGCGACGAACTCGTGGTCGTCGTTCTTCATGAAGAACTGGCCGCCGAGACCGGGCCACGACGGGAAGTTGATCGAGGCGAGCACGCCGTTGACGTTCATGTCACGTACGCGCTCGTGCACGTCATAGCAGCCGGGCCGCACCTGGTCGAAGCTCGACGGGTCGCTTCCCCAGTTCTGGGGCGGCCGGCCCTGTACGGCGTTCAGTCCGAACGTCGCGACCTCCTGGCCTTCGATGAGCCATGCGTCGGTTCCGTCGGCGCGGCGGATCACCTTTGGGGCGCGCTCCTTGAACTTCGCCGGCAGGTTCTCACGGAAGAAGTCACCGAGCGACGGCGGCTCGACGATGTGATCGTCGACGCTGATGAGGATCATGTCTTCGAGTTGCACGGGCTGCCTCCATGGATCGTTCGCTAGGGGAACTTCGGCTGTGGTGATCTCCCGTGCACGGCGGATCCCGGCTCAGGCGACCGGTCGAACGCCGGCCCGTGTGCTGCCGTCGAAGCATCGAACGTAGGCCAACTTGACATCATCGTCAACTTCTGGGGGTGCCCCCGGCGCATCGGACCTCGTGTCCCAGAACTTGCGCCACGTCGGGTAGGCCTCGGGCAGCAGGCGCTCACGGATGTGGGCACCGAAGTCGTTCACCCCCGCCCCGGCCGCCGGGCGGGTGAGCGCGTCGACGAGGTACCAACGATGCAGGCGCCGCGGGGTGAAGCACCAGTCGCCGTCAAGGCGCGCGTAGTCGTCCCAGTACTGGATCGTGCCGACCGCCCACTCGCCGTGCTCCGGCCGCTCGAGCTCGTCGCGGCAGTAGACGACGCCGCTCGCGTGGTTCGCGTCGTCGAAGTCGATCACGTGGTTCGCCACGAGGTGCACCGACGTGCGCATCTGGCTCATCAGCGTGCTCATCCACGCCTGCAGGGCCGGCCGCGGCCATCGACGCCCACCTGCACGTCAGGATCGAAGAGCGCGACCACGGCAGCCATGTCGCGCGCGTCCAGCGAACGTGCGTAGCGCGAGGCGAGCTGCTGTACCGCGGCGTAGGACTCCATCCGGTCGAGGCGCTCCTGGGTCGTCGTCGGACGCCAGTCGCCGAGTCGCTGGTCGCCGACGGCCTGATCGCGGGCGCGGTCGGTCACGGTCAACGCACCACCGCGACACCTGCGGCGACGAGGTTGGCGATCTCGTCCGATGTGAGGCCGATCTCGGCGAGGACCTCTACCGTGTGCTGGCCGAGCGCCGGCGGCGCGCGGTCGAGGGTCACCTCCTGGTCGCCGAGGAACCACATCGCCCCCGGTTGTTCCAGCTGGCCCCACTCGACGTGGTGGTACGACGCCACGAGCCCTGCGGCGAGATGCGCCGGGTCGTCGAAGAACGGACCCTTCTGGCCCCGACGCACCGCGGCCGCCGGAACCCCTGCGCCGGCGAGCGCGGCGAGAACCTCGGCGCTCGCACGGGGGCGCACGGCCTCGTCGACACCATCGGGGTCGGCCGCACCGACCGCCGCGCAGAGCTCGGCGACCTGCGCCGACCCGCGGGCGGCGACGGCGATCCACCCGTCGGCGGCCTCCACGACGCGCTCACCCGGGCCGACCATCTTTTGCGTCGCGTCGAGCGTGGGCACGCGTGCGAGCGAGCCGTCGGGCCGCCGGTAGGTCTCGCTGTTCGTCAGCACGCCGGCACCGAGCAGGGAGGCGGCGACGTCGGTGCCGCGCCCCGTCGTGTCCCGCTGGTGGAGGGCCATCAGCGTGGCTGCCGCCGACGAGATCGCGCAGAGGTGGTCCATGAACCCGAAGCGGTGCCACATCGGCGGGTTTCCTTCGCCGGCGCCGGCGCGCTCCCAACCGCAGCTCGCCTGGAACAGCTGGTCGTAGCCCGGCCAGTCGGCTCGTGGGCCGGTCGGGCCGTAGGAGCTGACGTGGCAGAAGATCACGTCCGGGTTGACGGCGCGCACCGACTTGGCGTCGAGGCCGAGCCGGCGCGCCGCCGGCAGGCGCAGGTTGTGGTGCACGACATCGGCCCAGCGCAGGAGCGCTTCGACGGCGGGGCGGCTCTCGGGCGACTTCAGGTCGAGAGCGATGGCGCGCTTGCCTCGCTGGCAGCCGGCGAACGGCCAGTCGGCCCACCGCATCGGGTCGCCGGTGGTCGCCTCCACCTTCACGACGGTGGCGCCGAGATCGGCCAGGAGCATCGGCCCGAGCGGCCCGGCGAGAAAGTTGCCGAAGTCGAGCACCTTCACCCCCTCGAGCGGCGAGCGACCGGGCCGGTGCGTCGTCGGGCCGGACGTACGAGCCGCCAGGGCCGAGCGGACGGCAGCGGCCCACTCGGCCGCCACGCCTGCGACGGCGTCGGCACCGCTCGCCGGCGCGAGGTTGCGCACCGCGCTCGGCGGATCGAGCGTCAGGGGCAGGCCGGGCACCGCGATTCGGCCCTCCTCGGCATCGTCCACGTCGACCACGTAGCGGTTGGCGCGCGCCTGCTCGTCCGCGAGGATCGCCCCGAGGCCGACGGCTTCCTGCGCGGGCACGTCGTTGTCCCACATGTTGCGCAGCCACTCGTCGGCGCCCCGCCGCTTGAACGCTTCGACGTTGGCGCCCCAGTTGAGCCAGCCCGGCATGGAGCGCCCGTCGGCGACCGACGCGTTGGCGGTGACGACGGCGTCCGGGCCCATCTCGGCGAACACCTCCTGCATCAGCGGCGTGTCGTCCGGGTTCGGCGGCATGAGGTGGATCCAGCGGCCGTCGCCGCACTCGAACAGCGATGCGCGCATGTTGTCCTTCGGCATGCCGATGCGCAGGTTGTCCGACGGCGTCTCGGCCCGCGACCAGTGCATCATCATCGGGATCAGGGCGCCCTGCGCGAGGCTGGTGTGCGCCGGCCCTGCGACCCCGGTGCGGCCACGCGACACGATCCGGCTCATGATGCCGAGCACTGCGAGCCACGCGGCCGGCCAGGTGCCGAGCGGGAACCGCACGTACAGCGGGCCGTCGCGGCGGGCGAGCTGCTCGTCGAGAACGCCGAGGCGGGCCAGCGTCAGCTGGTCGTCCACCGGCGCTCCCGCCTCGGCGTGGTTCACCGGCCACGCGAGCACCGACGACACGACGAGATCGGGGTGGCGCTCGGCCAGCAGGGCATCGTCGAGCCCGATCGCGGCGGCCTCGACGGGGACGAGTGAGTGGATCAGCACGTCGGCATGTGCGAGGAGGGCGTCAAGGTCGTTGCGACCAACCGGCGACGCCAGGTCGAGCTCGACGCTGCGCTTGCTGCGGCCCCAGGTGCGGAAACCCGTCCGATCGCGCAGGGGCGATCCGCCGGGGGGCTCCACCATCACGACGTCGGCCCCGGCCTCGGCGAGCACGAGTGTCGCCGCGAGCGCGGCGACGCTGCCGCCGAGATCGACGATGCGGATACCGTCGAGGACGGTCATGGCCTCCCCCTTCCTCGTTTGCCGCTCACTTGACGCGAGCGTCAGGTCCCCAGGACGTTCTAACAGCTACGGGTACCGCGGCCAACCCGGGGGCACCGCCCAGGGCTACCCGACGCGGCGGAACGCCGCCGAAACCGTCGCGATCGGGCGGTTTCCGTTGCCGGCGTCCCTCATCGTCGCCTCGATGCCCA
>JAYVMH010000250.1:0-6396 GCA_043759015.1 Actinomycetota bacterium | reverse complement strand
TCGTCGTCCTCGTGCTGTTCGGTGGCTCGCAGCTCCCGAAGCTGGCCAAGAACATCGGCAAGGCGCAGAAGGAGTTCAAGGAGGGCTTGGCGGAGGGTTCCAAGAACGCCGCCGAGGCGCCTAAGACCGAGGCAGCCAAGTCCGAGGCAGCCAAGTCCGAGGCGACGAAGACCGACGGCGACGCCTGACCCTCTCACAACGACCTCGACAACCGAATTCGCGACTCGACGCCGGCTGCCAGTGATGGCGCCGGCGTCGTTCGTTGTCCCGAGTTTCAGACGACGGTGACGTCGACCTTGCGGCGCTTCAGGATGCGGCGGCGCTCACGCTCGCTGCAGCCCCCCCACACGCCGTGCTCGATGCGGTGCTCGAGCGCGTATTCAAGGCACTGCGATGCCACGGGGCACTCGCTGTTGCAGATCTTGCGGGCGCGGTCGACACCGACGCCGTCGCTGGGGAAGAACACCGCCGGGGGGTAGTTCCGGCAGTTGCCCTCGGCCATCCACGCGGACGTGGAATCGCTCTCGGGGACAGTGGTGCTCAGTTGCATGGGGTACGTCTCCAGGTTTCTTGCCGCGAAGTTGGGGATGTTTTCGCAGCTCGGTGGTGCGCCCGCACGAAGCCCGGTGGGCCCGACAACCGCATCGCCGCCGTGGGTTTTGGACGCCCCTGACGATGGTTTGGTTCCCGAACTCCCGGTTGTTCTAGCACGAATCGGGGCAAAAACCCCTTCAGAACGCCCGGAAAAACCGTTCCGGCTGCCCTCGACCTGGTCCCGCTACAATTGCCCAGCCGTCTCGCCATCGATCCAGGCGAGCCGAACCGGCAGGAGAACCAGCATGACCGACACCGCCCTGGAACCGCGAGCACACGCCCGTATCGTGTACCTCGGCCCGGTCTCGCCCCACTGGGAGGTCTACGGCGACTGGGGCGACCGCGGCGTCCTCGACGATTTCCGCGCCCGGGTGCTGGCGCGCCTGGTCCTTCTGCCCAAGGACGATCCGCAGTTCCGCCGCAACCGCGAGCGCATCGTGCGCGACGCCGAGCGCGAGCGCATCTCGATCGAGTGGGACCTCGGGATGATCGAAGCGGAAGGCTGAGCCGCTGCAACGGCTGCTCAACCGTGAACTGAGCTGGCTGGCGTTCAACCGGCGCGTGCTCTCGCTGGCCGAAGAACCCGGCCTGCCGCTGCTGGAGCGGCTGAAGTTCTGCGCGATCGCGTCGGCCAACCTGGATGAGTTCTTCCAGGTTCGCGTCGCCGCGCTCAAGGACCAGGTCGCGGCCGGCGTCACCACGCCCGCACCCGACGGGCAGTCGCCGCAGGCCCAACTCGACGACATCGGCGCGGCCGTCGCCGGCTTCGTCAGCGAGCAGGAGACGGTGGTGCTCGACCACCTGATGCCGATGCTCGCCGACGGAGGTGTGCAGGTCGTCGAATGGTCGTCGCTGGGCATCCAGGAGCACCTGCAGCTGATGGCCTTCTTCGAGCAGCGGATCTTCCCGGTGCTGACGCCGCTCGCCGTCGACCCGGCTCACCCGTTTCCGTACATCTCGAACCTCGCGCTGAACCTGGCGGCGATGGTCAGCGACCCCGACACGGGCGAGCGCCGATTCGCCCGGGTGAAGGTCCCGAACGTGTTCCCCCGGCTGATCGCGCTCGCCGGCGGCAAGCGGTTCGTGCCGGTGGAGCAGCTCATCGCCTCCCAGCTCCATCAGATGTTCGTGGGCATGGTGGTGGAGGAGCACGCGTTCTTCCGCGTCACCAGGAACGCCGACCTCACGCTGGAAGAGGAGGAGGCGGACGATCTCCTCGTTGCCGTCGAGATGGAGCTGCGCAAGCGGCGCTTCGGAAGGGCGGTGCGACTGGAGGTCCAGCAGGGCATGAGCGACGAGATGCTCGAGCTGCTCGTGCGCGAGCTTGACGTTGAGCCGACAGAGGTCTCGCGCCATCGCGGTCCACTCGACCTCACGTGCCTCTTCCAGCTGCACGCGCTGGATCTGCCGGAGCTGAAGGACGTGGCCTGGACGCCGGTGACGGCCGGCCGCATCTTCCGCGCCGAAGCGCAGGATCGCTCGATCTTCTCCGTGATCCGCGAGCGGGCGCTGATGGTCCATCACCCCTACGAGAGCTTCGCCAGCAGCGTCGAGAACTTCATCGAACAGTCAGCTGACGACCCGCGTGTGCAGAGCATCAAGATGACGTTGTACCGCGCGGGCGGCGACAGCCCGATCGCGCGCAGCCTCATCCGCGCCGCCGAGCGCGGTGTGCAGGTTGCGGTGCTGGTCGAGCTGAAGGCGCGGTTCGAGGAGGCCACCAACGTCGGGTGGGCTCGGGCCCTCGAGCGCGCGGGCGTCCACGTCGTGTACGGGCTCGTCGGTCTCAAGACGCACGCCAAGTGCGTTCTTGTGGTCCGTCAGGACGACGACGGTCTTCGTCGCTACTGCCACATCGGTACCGGCAACTACAACTCCCGTACCGCCCGGCTGTACGAGGACGTCGGCTTCCTCACGTGCGACCCTGACGTCGGCGCCGATGTGACGCAGCTGTTCAACCACCTCACCGGCTACAGCCGGGCGATCGAGTTCCGGTCGCTGGTCGTGGCCCCGCGCGACATGCGGATCCAACTCATCGATCTGATCGAGCACGAGATGTCGTTCGGCGGCGACGGCCGGATCACCGCCAAGTTGAACTCGCTCGCCGACCCGACGATGATCGACGCGCTGTACCGGGCCAGTCAGGCGGGCGTGCAGATCGACCTCATCACGCGGGGCATCTGCTGCCTGCGGCCCGGCGTGCCCGAGCTGAGCGACAACGTCCGGGTGCGCAGCATCCTCGGTCGCTACCTCGAACATTCACGCATCATTCGCTTCGAGCACGGTGAGAACGATGCGCCGCTGTTCCTGATCGGCAGCGCCGACTGGATGGGTCGCAACCTCGACCGTCGGATCGAAGTGCTCGTACCGGTCGTCCACCCCAAGCATCGAGCCTGGCTGGACAAGGTGCTGGAGTTCGACCTCGCCGACGACATCGTCCGTCACGAGCTCGATGCGGAGGGCTGGTGGCACCGCCGCGGGCCCGCCGAGTTCGGCACCGGCGACGCCCAGGAGCGGCTGTACCGCTGGGTGAACGAACGCCAACGCGCCTGATTCGTCGGGAGTTGGTGCCCCGTTCACGTCCCGTTCACCGGGGTCGCAACCTCCCGTCATGCAAGGTCCGTACCTTGCCCGTTGTTGTTCCATCCCGTCTGAAGGAGACTCCAACGTGAACACACCCAATCGGCGACTCGTGATCGCAGGCCTCGTGTCGCTGACGCTGCTTGCAGCGGCATGCGGCAGCAGTTCGAAGACCGCCCCGACGACGACCGCGGGCTCCGGTGACACGACCGCGTCGACGACGGCGAGCACCGCTCCCCCCACGACCGTCGTGCCGCTGGCCGCGACGCTCAACGGGTCGGGCGCCACGTTCCCGAAGACGTTCTACGAGGAGGCGATCGCTGCGTTCACCAAGACCAACAGCGGCGTCACCATCAACTACGGCGGCGGTGGCTCGGGCCAGGGTCGCCAGGACCTCGCCGACGGCATCGTCGACTGGGCCGGCAGCGACGGCACCATCAAGGCTGCCGACCTGCCCAAGTACAAGGGTGGTGACGTGCTGTACTTCCCCACCGTCGTCGCGCCGATCACCGTCAGCTTCAACCTCAGCGGCGTGGACAAGCTGCAGCTCACCCCGACCACGATCGCCAAGATCTTCCAGCGCCAGATCAAGTCGTGGGACGACCCGGCGATCGCCACGGACAACCCCGGCGTGACCCTGCCGAAGACCGCGATCACCGTCGTGCACCGCAGTGACTCCAGTGGCACAACCGGCAACTTCACCAAGTTCCTCGAGAACTCGGTCGGCAAGGCATCGACCGGCGTCTGGACGCTCGGCACCGACTCGACGGTCCAGTGGGCCGCCGACACGCAGGCCGGCAACGGCAACGCAGGTGTGGCGCAAGCCATCACCTCCACCGACGGTGCGATCGGCTACGTCGACCTGTCCGACGCCATCGACGCCAAGCTCAAGTTCGCCTCGGTGCAGAACAAGGCCGGCAAGTTCGTCGAACCGACACTCGACGGTGCGTCCGCCGCGGCCGCTGGAGCGAAGATCGCCGACAACCTCACCTACAGCGCCATCTGGGCCGAGGGCGACTCGTCGTACCCGATCACTGCGCAGACCTGGATCATCGCCTACAAGAAGCAGACCGATGCAGCCAAGGCCGATGCGCTGAAGGCGTTCCTCAAGTACATCCTCACCGACGGCCAGACCCTCGCCTCGACGGTGAGCTATGCGCCACTTCCCGCCGATCTGGCGACGACGGCAATCGCCCAGCTCGACTCGTTCGTGGCCGGCTGATCAACCCCCCGTAGTGGCCGGGTGGTTCGTCGCTTCGCCGTCGGCCACCCGGGCAGTACTGTTCTCGCGGGTGCACATCCCATGACCGTCAGCATGCAGACCCCTCCCGAGGACCGCTCGACGGACCTCGCAACCTCCCTCGAGGGTTCGAGCAGCGTCGCCGACCGCACGTTCGGATCCACCACCTACGTTGCGGGTGGACTTGTGCTGCTGGTGCTCGGCCTCATCACCTACACGATGACCAGCCGCAGCACGGCGGCGCTTCGTCACATGGGCGTCAAGTTCTTCACGACGACGGCATGGAACCCACCCGGCCGGGCGTACGGGATCCTTTCGTTCATCTGGGGCACGATCTACACCGCGTTCATCGCGCTCGCGATCGCGGTGCCACTGAGCATCGGAATCGCCCTGTTCATCACGCAGGTGGCACCGCAGTGGCTGAGGCGTTCGATGGTGTACATCATCGACCTGCTCGCCGCGGTGCCGTCCGTGGTGTTCGGCCTCTGGGGTGTGCTCGTCCTCAGCGTCCACATCAAGGGCTTCTACAAGTGGCTGTCGCGAACCTGCGACGGGGTCCCGGTGCTCGACACCATCTTCGGGCCCAACCCGCAGGGCCGTTCGTTCTTCACCGCGGGGATCATCGTGGCGGTGATGATCTCGCCGATCATCGTGTCGCTGGCACGAGAGGTCGTCGAGACCACGCCGCAGTCCGAGAAGGAAGCGGCGCTCGCGCTCGGCGCGACCAAGTGGGAGATGATCCGCGGCTCGGTGTTGCCGCACTCAAAGGGCGGGCTCGTCGGTGCCGTCATGCTGGGCCTCGGTCGGGCGATGGGCGAGACCATCGCAGTCGCGCTCGTCATCGGCAGCGCCAACGGTGTCGTGAAGCTCAACGCGCTCGCCTCGGGCAACTCGATGCCTGCCGTCATCACCGCCGAGTGGGGCGAAGCCGACGCGCTCAAGAAGTCGGCGCTGATCGCGATGGCGATGACGCTGTTCCTGATGACGATCATCGTCAACATGGCCGCCACCGGTGTCGTCAATCGCTCGATGCGGAACTCGCGGGGTGCACAATGAGCACCATCGCGGTCGAGCGTCAGCTCACAGAACCCCCGGTCGATCTGCGGGCCCGAACGGGTTGGCGCGCCGTCAAGAGCCGCATCATGATCGTCCTGATGTTCGTGGCCTTCCTCGTGATCCTCGTGCCCCTCGTGTTCGTGATCGGCACCGTCGTGAGCAAGGGCGCCGGCATCGTGTTCCGCGACTTTCCGGCGTGGTTCACCACCGACATCCCGCAGCGCTCGCGAGCGATCGGGCCTGGCATGGGTCCGGCCATCGTCGGGACGCTCGTGATCACTGCTGCCGCCGCCGCTCTGGCCGTTCCGATCGGGATCCTCGGTGCCGTCTACCTCCACGAGTACGGCAGGCAGTCCAAGCCGGCGAAGGTGATCCGCTTTCTCGCCATGGTCATGACCGGTGTGCCGTCGATCGTGATGGGCCTGTTCGTGTACGTCATCTTCACCCTCCGCTTCAAGCAATCGGGTCTCGGAGGTGCGCTCGCGCTCAGCTGTCTGATGCTGCCGGTCGTGATCCGATCCAGCGAGGAGATGCTCCGGCTGGTGCCCGATCACCTCCGCGAGGCCAGCTACGCGTTGGGCGCGCGCAAGGCTCGCACGATCACGTCCATCGTGCTGCCGACGGCGATGCCGGGTGTGGTCAGCGGCTGCCTGCTCGCCGTCGCCCGCGCGGCGGGCGAGACCGCGCCGCTGCTGTTCACGATCGGTGTGGTGTCGAAGCAGAACTGGAACGTGTTCGCCGGTCCGAACACCGCGCTGTCGTACCAGATCTTCCAGAACGCGAACTCCCCGTTGGCCGGCCCCCAGCAGCGCGGTTGGGGCGCGGCCCTCACCTTGGTTGCGCTGGCCTTTCTCTTCACCCTGTTCGCCCGCGTGGTCACGTCCCGATTCCAGAGGCGGCGCGGATGAACACCCAGAGCTCGATGA
>JAYVMH010000249.1:0-2958 GCA_043759015.1 Actinomycetota bacterium | reverse complement strand
GACGGTGGCGGGGACGGTGGCAGGTCGTTCGATGATGGCCATCGGGTGGAGCTCCCTTACTTCCGCTCGAGGAGGAAGGCGACGAGTTGATCGATCTGGGCCTCGGTGAGGTTGAGGTTCGGCATGCCGCGGTACTTCCCACCGGTGGAGGCCAGGTTCCTGGGATTGACGTACATCGGCTTCATGCCTGGCGGGTTGCGCAACCAGTCGCGCAGCGTGGCCTCGTTGAAGCAGTCGGGCGTCACGCCCCGGAGGTAGAGCGCACCGAAGTCCGCGGGCTTCGCGTTCCAGAGCTTCTCGCGGCACTGGTCGGAGATCAAGTCGAACGTCCAGCCGGAGATGGCCGTGCGGTCCATCAGCTTGCTGAGGTTCGGGGCCACACCCGACACGAGGTACAGGTCGGGGTCCGAGAGCACGGGCGTGCCGTCGGCGTTCTTGATGTCGTTGACCTGGTGGCACTTGCTGCAGTTGGCGATGAAGGTGGCCTCACCCGTGGCCGCGAGGCTGTCGGTGGCGGGCGGCACATACGGTGCGAGCTGGTTGGTCACCCACTTCTGGAAGTCGGCCGGCTCGAGCGCCACCGCTGCCTGCCGCATGCGAGCGTGGCTCAGCCCGCAGAACTCGGTGCACTGGCCGGTGTACAGGCCCGGCTTGTCGGCTTCCATCCGGAGCGTGTGCAGACGGCCGGGCACGGCGTCGCGCTTGCCGTTCAACCGCGGGATCCAGTAGCTGTGGATGACGTCGCGGCTGGTGATGCGCAGCAGCACGTTGGTCTTGGTGGGAATGACGAGCTCGCCGGCGGCGACGATCGGCTTGGAGATCGTCACGCCACCACAGCTGCCGGCCTCGTAGTCGTACTCCCACCACCACTGCTGGCCCGTGACGTTGATGACGCACTGCGTGTCGGACTGCTTGCTGAGGCTGAACACGGTGGCCACCGTGGGCACGGCGATGCCCGCCAGGAGGATCGCAGGGAGGATCGTGAGCGCGATCTCGAGCTTCGGGTTGCCGTGCGTCTGCTCGGGGATGTCCTGACCGCGATCCTTGAACTTCAAGACGATGTAGCCGATGACACCCATCACGATGCACATCACGATGCCGGCGATGTAGAAAACCGGACGGGCGATGTTGTCGATGTTCTGTGCGTTCGTGCCGGCAGGGCGGAACGTGTCTTGGGGCGCGTTCTTCGCACAGCCGGCGAGCGCGAGGCCGGCGGTCGCCACGAGCGCGTGTGGCCAACGGCGACGGGTTGAGGGCATCTCCCCGAGGGTACTCACGGTTGCTTCACTCCGGTCCATGTCAGGGCACCAGCACCTTGATCTCTTGGCCGTCCACGCCGGGCACGGTGAGCCGGTACGGGGTGCTGCTGGCCGCCTGCGACTTGGCGATCTTGATGGTCAAGAACGCCGTGCCGTCCTTGGCGACGGCGGTGGTGCAGCCCGCGTTCTCTGCCCCCGCGGTTCCGTCCTTCGCCTTGAACGTGCCGAGGTGCACCGTGAGGCGCCGAGCAGTGTCCGAGCGGTTGTGGAACAGCAGGTGCACCGTCGCACTGCGCTGCACGGTGATCTCGTGGTACACCACGCCGGCCTGTCCGTAGTTGAACGCGATCAGCTCGTTCTTGTCGGTGAGATCGATGTTGGCGATCACGCTGCTCTTGGCCGCGACCCGCTGCGACGCCTTCCTGTCCACTTCCTCGATGACGCTCGGCGGGGCGGTTCCGAGGCACACGGCCGTCGTGATCTCCGGGTGTGGGTCGATGCTGCGCTGGCCCTGGACGGCCGAGACAACGCCGACACCGACGAGCGCCAGGGCACCGACGGTCACGATTCCTGCCGCGGTGGCCGTGCCCATGCCGCGCTTGCCGGCGAAGACGAAACCTGCGACCGCGATGATCGAACCGATGACGATGAACACCCAGCGGCCGGAATCCTTGTTGATCGTGAGCATCACCCGCGAGAACGAGTAGACGAACACCGCGGCGCCGACCGTGGCGAGGATCGGGAACTCGAGCGGGTGCAACAGACGCTTCCGGACACCCTCGTTGTAGGCGCGGTCGGCGCTGGCGCGTTCGCTCCAACCCTGCACCATCCACTCCATGATCGTGGCGAGGAGCACGATCAGCGACACCTTGAACACGACCGGCTTGCTGACCGCGCCGACGGCCAGGCCGGCGACACCGACTGCGGCCGCGATCGGCCACAGGCTGCGACCAACGGGCGGCTGGCCGGCGGCAGACGTGGCGGCTCCCGGATCGGCCGCGCTCACGTTCCCGTCGCGGCTGAGGAAGTTGATCCCGGCGAGAAACGCGAACGCGACCGCGACGGTGACGAGACCGATCGTGCCCAGCGTTCCCTCCGGGCCGCCGACGCTGGCGCCGTAGACGATGGCGCCGACCGTCGACAGCACGGTGCCGCCGAGGAACAATTTTGAACCAGTGGTGAACATCGGCTCCCCGTTACTTCGTCACGTAGACCACGAACCACACCACCGCGAACACGGCGCTGTAGGCGTACCAATACAGGGCATGCGCCGACACGACCTCGCGGTCGTTGGTGCGGCCACCCAAGAAGCGGAACGCGGTGACGGCGCTGAACACGACACCGGCGATCGCCAAAGCCGTGCTCGCACCGGTGACGGCGTAGAACATCGCGCCGTAGGTGCCCTGCCGGATGCCGAGGCGCATCGTGCCCCAGATGAACGCCTGGGCGTTGATGAACGCGAGGCCGATCAAGCCGGTGAGGGCCAAGGCGAGCGCGGTGTGCTGCTTGTCGTCGCGCTTGGCAGAGTAGACGGCCCATTGGGCGAACACGCAGATGGGAACCAGCGCGACGAGCATCACGTTGGCGGGAACCATCGGGATGTGGATGCCTTTGGGGATCCAGCGACCGTTGGCCTGGCCGAGCGCTTCCTTGCGCATGCGCAGGAAGAGGGCCAACATGCCGCCGACCATCGCCAGCG
>JAYVMH010000248.1:0-2959 GCA_043759015.1 Actinomycetota bacterium | reverse complement strand
CGCGCCGCAGGAACGGGTAGGCCTGGCGCGCCACGTAGGCACACATCGCCTTCTTGGACCAGGAGTACGTCGCCAGCTCGGGCCGGGCGCCGATCCATGCGACAGCGCTGTCGAAGTCTGCCGTCGCGAGGTAGTCGGTGAGCAGCGGCAGCTCACGCTCCCAGCCGAGGCCGGCGACCGACGAGATCATCCCGATCGCCGAACCCCGCGTCAGGCGGTCCTCGGCGACCATCCGGTCGATGAGGTGCCGCTGGCCGATGAAGTTGATCCGCTCGATGCCGGCCGTGCCGTCGGCGACGCCTGCACAGGAGAACAGGGCATCGAACGTTCCCGTGCACTGTTCGAGCGCGCCGTCGATGCTCGCCCGGTCGCCCAGATCGACGGTGATGGCGGTGACGCCCGGCTCGGTCATCGGTGCCCGATCCAGGCCGACGATCTCCGCGCCGAGTCCCCCGGCGAGGCGGGCGACGGCGGCGCCCATCCCGGACGCGGCCCCCACGACCAGCACCCGCTTGCCCTCGTAGCGGAACGGATCGGTCATGCCCTCCTCTACTCCCCTGGCGGGCCGTCGAGGCCCGCCCGTCTTATCATGCCGGTTCGCGCGGCAGCCCGAGGACGCGCTCGCCGACGATGTTGCGCTGGATCTCTGAGGAACCGGCGTAGATCGTGTGGGCGCGCGAGAACTGGAACGTGTACTGAAAGTCGCCCACCAGGCCATCGGCGAGCACGAGCCCCTCTGCTCCGAGCAGGTCCATCTCGAGCTCGCCGAGGCGCTGGTGCCAACGCGACCAGTGAAGCTTGCCGATCGAGCCTTCGCCTCCCGGGGTCGCCCCCTTGAGCATCGTCGACACGGTCCGCAGCCCGGTGAGCCGCATGATCTCGAGACCCGAGTAGGCGGCGGCGAGTCGCTGGCGCACGAGCGGGTCGCCGCTCAGCCCACGCTCCTTCGCCAGGGTGACGACGGCCTTCAGCTCCTCGGCGAAACGGAGCTGTTGCGCCAGGAACGCGGTGCCACGCTCGAAGCCGAGCGTGGCCATGACCACCTTCCACCCTTGACCGATCGGCCCGACCGCGAGGTCGGCGTCGGTCCGGGCGTCCGTGAAGAAGACCTCGTTGAACTCGGCCGTGCCGGTGATCTGCGTGATCGGGCGCAGCTCGACGCCGGGCTGGTGGACCGGGCACAGGAGGAAGGTGATCCCCTCGTGTTTCTTGGCTGCCGTGGGATCGTTCTTGCAGACGACGAAGATCCAGTCGGCGATGTGGCCCAGGCTGGTCCACACCTTCTGCCCGTTGATCACCCACTCGTCGCCATCGCGCACCGCTCTCGTCTTCACGTTCGCTAGGTCGGAACCGGCGTCCGGCTCGCTGAACCCCTGGCACCAGAACTCCTCGGCGCGCAGGATCGGCGGGAGGAACCGCCGCTTCTGCTCGTCGGTGCCGAACACCATCAGCGTCGGGCCGAGCAGCTGCTCGCCGAAGAACCCACAGCGCTGTGGACCGCCGGCACGCGCGTACTCCTCGTTGAAGATGAGCTGCTGCGTCAGCGACAGATCGCGCCCGCCGTACTCCTTCGGCCAGCCCATGCCGACCCAACCGCCGCTCGCGAGCTCGCGCTCCCACGCACGGCGCACGTCGAGCTCGCTACCTTCACCGAGGTTCGAGCCCGGGCCGAGGGCGGCAAACCCGCCAACCAGGTGCTCGGCCAGCCACGCCTTGACCTCTGTGCGGAACGCCTCGTCCTCGGCGGAGAAGCTGAAGTCCATCCGGCGATGGTGCCGGAACTTGACAACTTCGTCAAACGGCTGGATCGGTGGTGCGCGGCTCCCGCACGATCAGGCGACGCCGAGCTCGCTCAACACGCGTGCAGTGTCGGCGCCGAACGGGCGGGCAACGTCGGGAACCGGTCGCGAACGAGGCGGCTGAACCGGCGACGCGCTCGCCGCCGGCCGCCGTGCGGTTCCTTCAGTCCCTTCGTCCGGGCCGCGAGCCCAGCGCGCCGCCCGGGCGAGCGCGATGTCGAGGTGCCAGCGACCGCCGGCCGCCAGGCGGTCGAGCGCGGCGACGGCGGCCAGCAGCCCGGTGACCGGATCGGCTACCGCGTCGGCGACGAAGCACGGTCCGTCGGTGTCGTGAGCCACCAGGCCGGCGGCGACTGCGGCGTCGTCGCCGAAACCCACCCGGTCGGCGGCGCTGGCGTGGCGACCGTGGGCGGTGATCGAGATCCACACCCGAGGGCCGGTGCCACTCGGCAGGGCATCGACGGCGCAGCCGAGTTGGTCGAGCGCGCGACGGCGCGAGGCTTCGACGACCACGTCGGCGCGCTCGACCAACCGGCGCAGCACGCCGCGGCCCTCCGGCGAGCCGAAGTCCAGGGCCACCGATTCCTTGCCGGCGTTCAAGAGGTCGAAGAACGCGGACGCGCCGAGGCGAGCGCCATCGGGCCGACGGCTGCTCTCCACCTTCAGCACCCTCGCGCCCGCCGCGGCCAGCAGGCTCGTGCAGAGTGGGCCAGCCCACAGCGCCGAGAGGTCCACGACGAGCAGGCCGTCGAGCTCGGCGACCGCGTCAGCGTCACCCCGCTCGTGTGCGAGGAGGGGGGCGCCGGGCATCGTCTCGCCGAGCGCCGTCACCGCCAGGCCGAGCAGCGTGGCGCGCTCGACCAGGGCCGTTGCCGGCCGGCACCGCACCGCAGCCTCCAGCGCGCGCCACGGCACCTGTCCGTCATCTGCCAGGGCGATGCCGACGAAGGCCGGGAGGAGATCGGCGTCGTCCGGGCGGACAACCGACACCGCGACCCAACCGTCCACAGCTTCGAGCAGGCGCGTCCCCCCGCCGACGCTCTCGGACCCGCGCCGCGCCAGCGACGCGATCGCCGCGCGCTCGCCGAGCAGTGCCGGGCCGTCGACGATCACCGCTCGGCCGAGCGCCCGGGTGAGCAGCGCGAGGCGGGCCGCGAGGC
>JAYVMH010000247.1:0-6414 GCA_043759015.1 Actinomycetota bacterium | reverse complement strand
GACGACCGCCCACAACGCGTACTTCGCGTCGCCGGTCGCAACAGCGACACCGCCGACGATCACCGTCGTCTCGCTCGGAACCACCGGAACGACCGAGTCGAGGAACGCAACCACGAAGATGACGGCGAGGAACCACCAGTTGGTGGACCACTTGTCGAGATGGTCGGTGAGGTCCTTGATGATCCCCGTCGGTGCCGACGCGATCATCGCTACTCCATCGTGAGCTGCTTGCGCAGCTTGCGGGCGAGTGCGGTCGAGCCCATTGCCGTGCCCGACGCCACCGTCAGGTGCCCCATCTTGCGACCGGGTCGAGGTTCGGACTTGCCGTAGAGGTGCAGCACCGCCTCGGCGTTGCCGAGCGCGCGCTCCCACTTCGGCTCGCCGTTCTCCCACAGATCGCCGAGGAGGTTCACCATCGAGACACCGGGCACGAGCATGCGCGTCTCGCCGAGCGCGAGCCCGCAGATGGCGCGCACCTGCTGGTCGAACTGGCTCGTCGGGCAGACGTCGAGCGTGAAGTGACCGGAGTTGTGCGGCCGCGGTGCCAGCTCGTTGACGTACACGTCCTTGCCGACGACGAACATCTCGACCGCCATCACGCCGACGAAGTCGAGCTCGTCGGCGATGAAGCTGCACAGCTCGGCGGCGGCACCCTCTGCGCCGGGCGGGAGGTGTGCGGGGCAGTACGACGTGTCGAGGATGCCGTTGATGTGCTGGTTCTGGGCGACCGGAAAGGTCGCCACCCGACCGTCGGCGGTTCGGGCGAGCACCATCGAGAGCTCACGATCGAGCTTCATCCGGTGCTCGAGCACGCACGGCACCTTGCCGAGCTGTTCCCACGTGCCAGGCAGGTCGACGTCGTACCAGATGCCCATCTGACCCTTGCCGTCGTAGCCCAACCGCGAGGTCTTCATGATCGCGGGCAGCTCGAACTCCTTCGCCGTCTCGAGGTCGTCCTCGGTTTCGATCACCATATACGGGGCAACCTGGGCGCCGATGTCGCGGAGGAACTGCTTCTCCTTGATCCGGTCCTGGGTGAGCGCCAACGCCTCTGGTGATGGGTGCAGCAACACCCGGCCGGCGATCGTCTCGAGCGCGGCGGCCGGCGCGTTCTCGAACTCCACGGTCACGACCTCGCAGGTGGCCGCAAGTTGATCCAGCGCCGCCGAATCGTCGTACGCGGCGACGATGTGGACGTCGGCCAGCTTGCCGGCCGGCGAGTCGGGGTCGGGTTCGAGGACGGTGGTGCGGTAGCCCATGGTGCGGGCCGCCATCACGAAGTAGCGGCCCAGTTGGCCGCCGCCGAGAATGCCGAGCATCGCCGGCGGAGTGACGACGCGATGCGTGCTCATGTTGGCGGCAGGGTACTGGATGTCGCCTCGTGGTGGCGTCGCGACCGGTACGCGTCCAGCGCCTCGGCGAGTGCGGGATCCGACGCCGCGAGCAGGGCGATGGCGAACAATGCCGCGTTCGTGGCACCGGCCTCGCCGATGGCGAACGTGGCCACGGGGACGCCCGCCGGCATCTGCACGATGCTGTACAGGCTGTCCTGCCCGTTGAGGTGGCGGCTGGGAACGGGCACCCCGAGGACGGGCACCGTCGTCTTGGCGGCGAGCATCCCCGGCAGGTGGGCCGCGCCGCCCGCGCCGGCGATGATGGCGCGCAGCCCCCTCGAGGAGGCCTGCTCGGCGAAGGCGAACATCTCGTCGGGCATCCGGTGCGCCGACAAGACCTGGGCCTCGTAGGGAACGCCGAACTGGGCGAGGAGCTCGACGGCCTTGCTCATGGTCGGCCAGTCGCTGGCCGAGCCCATCACCACCGCGACCTGAGAAGTGCTCACACCCACAGTCTGGCGCGTGGTGGCCTACACCGCTGCGCCCGCCCGTTCGCCGTCGATCACCGCGGCGTGGGCCCGGCGAGGAGCGAGGCAGTCGCCGACACGCTCGACGCTGACCCCGGCCGCCGCCAGCTCGTGGTACAGCCACTCGACCGGGGTCGGTGGCACGGCGAGCACGACCCAGTCGGCGCGTCGCGTCTGGGTGACGCCGGTGGGGTGGTGCAGCAGCGTGAGCTCGCCCTCGGCCATCCCCATCGGTACCAGATCGGTGCTCTGCACGATGCCCTTGCTCTGGGCGCGCATCCACCAGTTCTCCATGTCCAGGGTGATGCCGAGGTCCTGCCCCACGACCATGCCGTTGGTGACGATCTCGACCGTGCAGCCGCGATCGGCCAGCAGCTCGGCGACCGATGTTGCGTGGTGGAAGCCGATCTCGTCGATCACCACGACGGACTGCCCGGGCTTCGGCCCACCGTCGACTGCGTTGTTCTCGATGATGTCTCGAACGTCGGCGACGTTCGACGCGTCGCCCGATACCCACCACGGCCGCTGAGGTTCTGCTCCCATCGCGACGATGACGTGGTCCGGCTTGCGTTCCTCGACCAGACCCGCCCACGCGCCGATGCCGTAGTCGATCTTCACGCCGAGCCGGTCGCACTCGTTGAGCTGGTTGCGGATCATGTCGCCGAGCTCGGCTCGGTTAGGAACGGTGGCCGCAACCCGCAGCTGACCGCCCGCCTGATCGGACTTCTCCACGACCGTGACGTGGTGGCCGTTGCGTGCGGCGGCGATGGCGGCCTGCAAGCCCGCGGGGCCGGCACCGACCACCATCACGTGCTTGGGCTTGCTGGTGAGACGAATGCCCCCGACGCCCAGCGTCTCGCGGCCGGTTCGCGGGTTCTCGATGCACCCCAGCCAACGGTTCAGCCCCATCCGCCCGACGCATTCCTGGTTGCAGCTCAGGCACAGCCGGATGTCGTCGGTGGCGCCGGCGCGGGCCTTGGCGGCGAAGTCGGGGTCGGCGATCTGGCCGCGCACGATGCCGACGAGGTCGCAGTGACCGTCCGCGATTGCCCGTTCGGCCTGTAGCGGGTCCTTGAACCGCCCCACCCCGACGACCGGCAGGTCGACCGCCTTGCGGAACGCGGATGGGATGAACATCGCGTAGCCGGGCGGGATGTGCATGCTTGCTTCGATCATGAACAGGCTCGCCGTGGCGACACCGATCGACGTGTTGATGTAGTCGACCTGCCCGGTCACCTCGGCGATCTCGGCGATGCGGACCGCGTCGTGGATGGTCGTGCCACCGTCGATCAGTTCGTCGCCGCAGATGCGCACCCCGAGAGCCAGGCGATTACCGATCACCTTGCGCACGGCACTCACGATCCGCACGAGCAGGCGGGCCCGATTCTCGATCGAGCCGCCGTATTCGTCGGTGCGCTTGTTGGTGGCGGGGGAGAGGAAGCCGCGAACGATCGAGCTGTGGCTGCACTGCAGCTCGATTCCGTCGAACCCGCCTTCGGCGCAGTGCTCGGCGACGACTGCGTAGCCGGCGATGATCTCGTCGATCTCCGCCTCGGTGACGGCCTTGGGCACCTCTCGGAACAGCGGGTCGGCGACAGGCGACGGTGCCCAGACCGGCAGTCGTGAGTACATCGACGACGCTTGGCCGCCGTTGTGGTTGATCTGGGCGAAGATCGGCACTCTGTGGCGGTGCACGGCGTCGGTGATGGCGCGGTACCCGGGGACGACGTCGCGGTGGAAGCCGTGGATCAGCTTCTCGTACGGCCAGTCGGTGGGGTGCGTGCTGTGCTCTTCGGTGATGATCAGGCCCGCACCGCCGGCCGCCCTCGCCGCGTAGTACGCGGCGTGCTGCTCGGTCGGCTTGCCGTCGAGCGCATAGTTCGTGAGGTGGGCGCTGAAGACGATTCGGTTGCGCGTCGTCACCGGGCCCAGCTGCAATGGGGTCCACAGGTAGCGGTAGGCCATAGCAAAGCTCACCCTACGGTATCGCGCGGCGCTCGCGCGGGGTCGCGTAACGTTGCCGCGTGCAGGAGCTCGCAGGAAAGGTGGCCGTCATCACCGGTGGCGCCAGCGGCATTGGAAGGGCGCTGGCCCGCCGCTTCGCGGCCGAGGGGATGAAGGTCGTACTCGCTGATCGCGACGAAGCCGGCATGCGTGCGTTGGAGGCGGAGCTGGCCGAGGGCGGCTCGGAGGTGCTGCCTGTGCTGTGCGACACCTCGATGGAACCGAGCATGCAGGCGCTCGCCCAGGCGACGCTGGAGCGTTTCGGCGCCGCGCACGTGCTGTGCAACAACGCCGGGGTGGGCGGCAAGGGCGATCCGTGGACAGGCCCGATCAGCACGTGGGAGTGGGTCGTCGGCATCAACCTCTACGGGGTCGTCCACGGCATCCGCGCGTTCCTGCCGATCATGCAGGACCAGGGCGAAGGGCACATCGTCAACACTGCGTCGATGGCCGGGCTGATGGCGTTGCCCGGCTTCGCGCCGTACAACGCGACCAAGACCGCGGTGGTCGCGATCAGCGAGGGGCTGTTCATGGAACTGAAGGGTCTCGGCTCACCGATCGGGGTGAGCGTGCTGTGCCCGGGGTTCGTGAAGACGAACCTGATGGCGGGTCAGCAGTGGCAGGATCACCTCGGCGCCGAACCGCCCGCGACGCAGAACCCGATCGTGTCCGCCGTCGACGAGATGCTCCGTCAAGGTGTGGAGAACGGGATTGCGCCTGAGGATGTGGCCGATCAGGTGGTTGCCGCGATTCGTGCCGACCAGTTCTGGATCCTCACCCATCCCGAGATGCGCCACATGGGTGTCGAGCGGATGCAACGTGCCGAGGCGCAGGAGAACCCTACGTGACCGAACCGCGTCGCCGCACGGGTGGCACGCGCACGTCGGCGTTCGGAGTTGGCAAGCGCGAGGGGCACGACTCCTCGGCGTTCTACGAGCGGTTCCACGCGCCCGTCGTGTCGGCCGACGAGACCATCAACCCACCGTCGGTGCTGGATCGCATCATCGTCGGCGACGCCCGTCGCATGCGCGAGGTGGCCGACAACTCGGTCGCGCTCGTCGTGACGTCGCCGCCGTACTTCGCCGGTAAGGCGTACGAGGAGGCGCTCGGCGAAGGCCACATCCCCGCGACCTACGTCGAGTACCTCCAGATGCTGACGGACGTGTTCCGCGAATGTGTTCGCGTGCTGCAGCCGGGTGGCCGGATCGCGGTGAACGTGGCAAACCTCGGTCGGCGGCCCTACCGCTCGCTCGCCGCGGATGTGACGACGATCCTGCAGGACGAGCTTCGCCTGCTGCTTCGCGGCGAGGTCGTGTGGGTCAAGCAACGCGGTGCGGCCGGCAACTGCGCGTGGGGGAGCTTCCAGCGGCCGGGCAACCCGGTGCTGCGCGACCTGACCGAGCGGGTGATCATCGCCGGCAAGGGTCGGTTCGATCGCGCCCTCGACCCGAAGCGACGAGCCAGGGTGGGCTTGCCTGCGGTGAGCACGATGAGCCGCGACGAGTTCATGGAAGCCACCGTCGACGTGTGGGAGATCCCGCCCGAACGCGCGTCGCGCGTCGGGCATCCGGCCCCGTTCCCGGTGGCCCTTCCCGAACGGCTGATCCACATGAACACGTATGAGGGCGAGTTGGTGCTCGACCCGTTCATGGGTTCGGGCACCACTGCGGTCGCGGCCGTGCGAACGGGACGTCACTTCGTCGGGTACGACACCGACGCCGGCTACGCCACAGCAGCGCTCGAGCGGATTGCGGCGACGGTGCCGGCCGAGCAGGTACGGGTTGCGCCGACCGATGCTCGTGACACCGACCGACTCGTGGGTGGCTGGACCGCGAAGGATCTCGCCGAATCCTTGCTGGCCGAAGCGGGTTTCACCGACATCGCGTCGGACCACAAGGTGGTGTCGGGTGTGGTGCCGACGTTGAGCGCGAAGGATGCCAGGGGACGACGCTGGTGGTTCGAAGTGGTGGGCGGCCGCACCTCGAACCGGCCCGGCGCGCAGCGCATCGAGCTGTTGTGGAGGGCCATCGCCAAGGGTGCGATCGTCCACGAGTCGGACCCCCGGGCGAGGTTCGGGGTGCTCACCGTCGGTGTGCCCGCCGGGCAGTCCGGCGGGAAGGCGTTGGAAGCGGTCACGGGGCCGAAGAAGCCGGTCGCGGCGGTGGTCGACCTGTTGGCGGAGGATGTGCTCGTGGTGTTGAAGGAGATGCAGGCATGACCGACTCGCACGAACCGGACGCTCACGAACTGGGCATGACGTGGGCGGGCGACACCACCTTCAACCGTTTGCCGCGCCGCCGATCCGCGGCCGGGGCCGACCTCGCTGTCGTGGGTGTTGCGTTCGATCTTGCCGTCACCAATCGGCCGGGTGCGCGCTTCGGGCCCCGTGCGGTGCGCGAGCAGTCGACGCTGTCGGGGGAGTTCGGGGACTCGCTGTGGCCGTGGCCGAGCGGCATGTTGCGCGGGCGCACGACGATCGACGCGGGCGATGTCGCGTTTCGCCCCGGCTCGACCGACGAGATGCTGGTCGCCACGCGGTCGCGGGTGTC
>JAYVMH010000246.1:0-6417 GCA_043759015.1 Actinomycetota bacterium | reverse complement strand
CGATCACTGCACTCCCTGCTGCGAACGCACCGTTCTTCACCGGCGGCGGGTTCGCGGCGACTTCCACGGCCACGCATCCGAGCTGCTGCGCGAGCGCTTTGGCCACCTGTTGTGCGTTGGGGTCGGATTGGTTGTAGATCACCTTCGTGGTGGTCGCCGCGGTCGTGTTCGTGGCGTTGGTGGCCGTAGACATGTCGAACCCAGCCGTCGAGAGTGCGGTGGTGAGCTGCTTGGCGACGCCCGTGACCTTGCTGGCGTTGGCGACCTGCACCTTGGTCGCCTGCAGGTTCACGGCGGCGGCAATGGTGGTGGTGGTGAGCGCGGTCGACGAGGGGTTCTCGGGGATGGTGTTCGCCGCAGTCGGGCCCGGGCCTTTCGAGCCGGTGTTGTTGCCGTTGTCGTTGACCTTCTTCAGGATCAAGAAGCCGAGGATGACGGCGACGGCGGTGACCACGATGGCGACGGTGGACCCCATGGGCGCGTTTCCACCGGTGGAGCGAGAGGTGCGTCCCGTGCTGTCGTTGCTCATCGTGGCTCCTCTGCCGTTGGGGGATCAGGCCTGTTCGCCGGCGGCCGTACCGTCGATCAGCGCCCGTCGACGACGCTCGCGGTGTCGGCGCAGGCGGCGGACCACCAGCGGATCGGCGAGAATGGCGTAGGGATGATCGATGACGTCGTTGAGTTCGAGATTGTAGTCCTCGACCGAACACGCGAAGCGCGCGCGGATGGCATCGTGGCGGTCCTCGTCGAGTGTGAACCATGTCGCTTCGAACTGGATGATGGCGAGTTCACGCTCGTTGAGGGTGTCCGGGGACTCGTGTTCCGACGTCATGGTGCCCCAGCCTGCCCGCCCGACGGCGCGAATTCCAAGCACCGCACAGGTGTTCGATCGTTGAACCGGGGCCGTGCGGCGCGCCCGATGGCTAGCGTGGCACACGATGTCCACCCCGCAGCGTCCCTTCCTGATCGGCGTGGCGGGTGGCACGTGCTCGGGAAAGACCACGCTCAGCGAGCAGCTCGCGGTCCTCGCCGGCGGTGAGCACCTGGCGCTGATCAAACTCGACTCGTACTACATCGCGGCGCACGACAAACCGTTCCACGAGCGGGAGAAGTTGAACTACGACCACCCGGACGCCTTCGACTGGGACCTGTTGAACGATCACCTCGCCGCGCTGTCCGCGGGCGCGACCGTGGCCGTTCCCGTCTACGACTTCACGAACCATGATCGCAGCGACCAGGTGCGCATGGTGTCGCCGGCGTCGATCATTGTGCTCGAAGGCATCCTCGTGCTCTGGGAATCACGCCTGCGCGATCGCTTCGATCTGAAGGTGTACGTGGACACCGATGCCGACCTGCGCCTGATCCGCAGGTTGCGGCGCGACGTCGCGGAGCGCGGCCGCACCACCGAGAGCATCATCGAGCGGTACCTGGCCACCGTGCGCCCATCGCACGATCAGTTCATCGAGCCCAGCAAACGACACGCCGACGTCATCTTCCCCCAGGGCGGGATGAACGAACCGGCGATCGACATGCTGCTCGCACGGGTCCACGAACTGGCCGGCATGGTGCGCGAGGTGTGATCCACCCCGCGTCAGTGCGCCGAGTAGTCCTGAATGGTGCGACCGTGCGAGCGATCGGTGATGTCGCGAGCTCGTTCGCGGAACTCGGCCAGGAGCAGTTCCCGGTCGATGGTCAGCAGCTTCCGATCGCGCATCAGGACGCGACCGTCCACGATGGTCGTCTGCACATCCGAGGATCGCACGCTGTAGACGAGGGCGGCGGCGATGTCGTGCACCGGTTGGCAGTGAAACCCCGACAGATCGACGAGCACGAGGTCGGCCGCCGTGCCGGCGCGCAACTCGCCGATCGCGCCCGCCATTCCGAGCACCTTCGCGGAGTCCGGCCCCGCCATGTGGAGCGCCGCGCCGCTGGTGAACCACGTCGCATCGTTGGCGAGCTGCTTCTGCATGATCGCCGTGATCCGCATCGACTCCAGGATGTCGAGCGTGTTGTTGGACGCCACGCCGTCGGTGCAGTAGCCCACGGGCACACCCGCGGCGACGAGATCGACGATCGGCGTCAACGGGCCGAGCGCGAACTTCAGGTAGCCCTTGGGCCCGTGGGTCACGCCCACGCGATCGCGGTGTCGGGCCAGCATCGGTATGTCGGACGGGATGATGCCGTTGCCGTGGGCGATGATGCAGCCGGCGTCGAGCACACCCGTGCGTTCGAGCACCTCGATCGGTGTGATGCCGCGCGACGCGATGCTCTTGTTCGCCTGGGCGATGTCCTCCGACGCGTGCGTGTGCACCTTCACCCCGATCCGGCGAGCGGCATCGGCCGCGGCGACAAGGTCCTCGTCGCTCACGGTGTACGGGGCGTGGGGCGCGATCGAGGTGGTGATCCGCCCGCCGGCCGAACCGTGGAAGCGCTCGGCAAAGTCGACGGACTGGGCGAGCCCGTCCGGGCCTTGCGAACTGAAGAACGCCGAACCGAGGTTCGCGCGCAGTCCGCTGTCCACGACCGCCTGCGCGGCCTGATGCATGAAGAAGTAGTGGTCGGCGAACGTGGTGACGCCGGATTCGATCATCTCCGCTGCCGCGAGCAACGTGCCGAGATACACGTCGCGTTCACCGACGTTCACCTCCATCGGCCAGATGTAGTCGTTGAACCACGCACCCACCGACACGTCTTCGGCCGAACCGCGCAGCAACGTCATCGCCGCGTGGCAATGGGTGTTGATCAGGCCGGACATCGCGACCATGCCCCTGGCGTCGATCACCTCGCGGGCCCGCGGAGCACCGGCCGGATTCTGGTCGATGGCGACGAACCGTCCAGCCTTGACGGTGATCGTGGCATCGGGCGCGAAGTGCGCTCGTCCGCCGTCGGTGCGCACGAGCGCCGTGCAGTGGATGATCGCCAGATCCATCATCTCGGGCGCGAGCTCGGTGTCCATCGCGGCAACCTAGCGAACAGCCAGCCGCCTACAGGTCGCGGAGCAGTTGCGCCGCCGCCTGTTCGATGCACCGCAACGGTTCGTTCATCGCCCGTTCAAGACCGAACTCGCGCACGAGCGCGACGTGACGGATGTAGTCGCGAACCTCCGGCGCGCTGTCGCCAACCACGGCCACGACCGGGCGGCCGGCCGACGCGGCCATGGCACGGACCCCACCGACGACCTTGCCCTCGAAGCTCTGCTCGTCGAGGTACCCCTCGCCGGTGATCACCACGTCGGCCTCGAGCATCCGGTCGTGGAGGTCGAGCTCGTCGGCGACGAGCTCGAAGCCGGGCAGCAGACGTCCCCCGAGGGCGACGAGCCCGCCGGCCAGACCTCCCGCCGCACCTGTGCCGGGCAGGTTGCGGACGTCGATGCCGTACTGCTCCTGGTACATCTGCGCCAGACGTTCGAGGCGGCCGCGCAGCATGTCCACCTGCGCGGGCGACGCCCCCTTCTGCGGCGCGAACACCGGCGCCGCGTCAGCGAACAACGTCTGTACGTCGCACGCCACCAACAGTTGCACGGCACGAAGCCGCGCCGGTGCCGTGACGGCGCGCACGCAACCGAGTCCGCCGTCGGTGGTGGCGGACCCACCGAGACAGACCACGATCTTCTTCGCGCCGAGATCGAGCGCCTGATCGATCAGCTCGCCGGTGCCGGTGGTGGTCGCCGCCATCGCGTCGTTGTTCGCCGCGCCGCCGACGAGCGTCAGCCCGGAGGCCCGCGCCATCTCGATGACGGCCGTGCCGCGGTGGAAGCGCCACTCGGCCTCGACCGCGTCGCCGAGCGGCCCGGTGACGACGCTGACCCGATTGGCGCCGCCGAGCGCTTCCAACGTGCCCTCACCGCCGTCGGCCACCGGCAACTCCACGCAGTCGTGACCGAGCTCCCAGCACGCGTGGCCCACCGCAGCCGCGACCTGCGCCGCGGTCGCGGTGCCTTTGAACTTGTCGACCGCGGCGAGCACTCGCATCCGGCCAAGGTTACGGCGCGTAGGGTTCGGGCCATGTCTCACCTCGACGACGTGCTCGCCCTCGACGCCACCGGCCAGGCACAGCTCGTGCACGACGGACACGTCACCGCGACCGAGTTGGTGGGTGCCGCGATCGACGCCGCCCACCGCCGCAACCCGGCGATCAACGCCATCATCCACGCCCGGTACGAGGCCGCGCTGGTCGAAGCAGCGCAGGTGCGGCCCGAGCACGGTGGCCCCTTTCCCGGCGTGCCGATGGTGGTGAAGGACCTCGGCTGCGAGATCGCCGGCGAACCGGCGCACGGCGGTACCCGCGCCTTGCAGCGCATCGACTTCCGTGCTGCCCACGACTCCGCGCTGTACCGGCGGTTCCGCAAGGCCGGCTTCGTCGCCATTGGGCGCACGAACACGCCGGAGTGGGGCAGCACCATCACCACCGAGCCCGTCGCCTACGGGCCTACGCGCAACCCGTGGAACCTCCAGCACTCCACCGGAGGATCGTCGGGCGGCTCCGCAGCGGCGGTCGCAGCCGGCATCGTCGCCATCGGTCACGCCAACGACGGTGGAGGCTCGATCCGCATTCCGGCGTCGGAGTGCGGCCTCGTCGGGTTGAAGCCCACTCGTGGGCGCGTCAGTCTTGCCCCCGACGTCGGCGAGGGCTGGGCGGGCTCGACGATCGACGGCGCGGTCACCCGTTCGGTGCGCGATGCCGCCGCTGTGCTCGACGCGATCGCCGGTTACGAACCCGGCGATCCGTACGTCGCGCCACCGTTCTCGCGGCCGCTGCGCGACGAGGTGGGTGTGACACCGGGCCGGTTGCGCATCGGTGTGCTCAGCGGCGCCGAGCTCGGTGGGGCGGTGGATCCCGAATGCATCGCGGCGGTCGACCGAACCGTGGGATTGTTGGAATCGGCGGGCCACCACGTCGAGGCGTCGGCTCCGGAGGCGATGACCGACCCAGGGTTCGCTGAGCGTTACGTCGCGGTGCTTGCCGCGTGCACCGCGTACGACGTGCGGTTGCTCGAGCGAACGCTCGGCAGGGCCGTCACCGACGACGACCTCGAGGCCGACAACCTCCGCTACGCCGCGGTGGGCCGCAAGATCTCGGCCACGGACCACCTGCAGTACCTCGACGAGCAGCACGCATGGTGCCGGCGCATGCTGTCGTGGTGGCATCCGTCCGACGGACGGCACGGCTTCGACCTGCTGCTCACGCCCGTGCTCGCCGGCCCACCCCCGCCGATCGGTTGGTTGAGTGGGCCCGAAGCCGGGCGCAGAGTCGCCGGGCTGTTGCTGTTCACCGCGCAGTTCAACGTCACCGGGCAGCCGGCGATCAGCATGCCGCTGCACGTCACACCCGACGGTCTGCCGGTGGGCGTGCAACTCGTGGCCGCCTACGGGCGCGAGGACGTGCTCGTGCGAGTCGCCGCGCAGTTGGAGTCGCTCGCCCCCTGGGCGCCGTTCGCCCCGCAGTGAATCCCGACCGCCTTGGTCGCGTTTTGCCTTGGTAGCGTTTGCGGCATGGCTGTGACCGTTCGAATCCCCACGACCCTGCGACCCATGGCAGGCGGCAACTCCCAGGTACAGGTCGAGGGCGTCACCCTCGCCGAGGTCATCGACAGCCTGGAGACGGTGCACCCAGGTTTCAAGGATCGCCTGCTCGACGAATCCGGCGCGATGCGCAAGTTCGTCAACATCTTCGTGTCCGACGACGATGTGCGTTACCTCGACGGGTTGAACACCAAGGTGCCCGCCGGCGAGACCGTCAGCATCATCCCAGCCGTCGCCGGCGGCTGATCCCGAGGATTTCGTCACATCGTTCTCGCCTGGGTCGGTCGGATCCGGCACACTGTGCGTTGTGGACATGGTGGAGATCAACGACGTCGAGGCGATGCGCCAACGTCTGCGGGCCGTGCTGCGCGAGGTGAACGAGCTGATCGCCGGCATCGGCACCAGCGGGCTTCGGGACGGCACACACGCGCTGGCCAGCGCACTCCGTCAGCGGCTCGACGATCTCACTGCGTCGTTCGACGCCGTGCTCGCCCCCATGCCCGGTTCCACTCGTCCCCCGATGCCACGCCCGACCGAGGTGGCGGCCGTCGACGACACGATCCTGCGCGGGCTGCTCGAGGACCTGGGCGACGCAGGGCGAGTGTCGTTCCTCGTGCAGCTGTTCCTCACCGAGCTCCATGGTCGGCGCACGGCCCTGATGGCCGCGGTCGAACAGGTCGACGTCGCCGCCGCCAAGAGCGTGGCCTGCACGCTCAAATCGAGTGCCTTGCTCCTCGGCGCCGCACCACTGGGCAAGGCGTGCGAGGCCCTCGTGGCCAACGAATCGCCGGCGCAACTGCGCCGACTGGTCGACGACGTGCTCCAGAGCGCCACCGGTGCCGCCCGTTGGTTCCAGATCTGGCTCTCGAACCAACCCGTCGCGTCCTGACCCCCG
>JAYVMH010000245.1:0-6417 GCA_043759015.1 Actinomycetota bacterium | reverse complement strand
CCGACGACATCCTGCCCGGGGTCAAGTACTTCTCCGACCTGAAGAAGTCGGGCAACCTCGGCGCCACCGATGTCACCAAGGAGACGGTGCTCTCGGGTGACACGCCGATCGCCATCGACTGGAGCTACAACGTGCCCGGTCTGGCCAAGCAGCTCGCCGACGCCGGCCTCAAGGTGGAGACCAACTTCCCGAGCGACGGCATCTACGGCGGCTTCTACGCCCAGGGTGTGGTCAAGGGTTCGCCCCACCAGAACTGCGCCAAGCTGTGGATCGAGCACATCCTGTCGGACGACGGTGCCCTCGGGTACCTCGCCGGTGGTGCCGTGCCCGCCCGCATCGACACGCTGGTGAAGGCAGGCAAGGTCACCGACGACATGAAGAAGAACCTTCCCCCGGCCGAGCTCATCAGCCAGGTGAAGTTCCTCACTCCGGCCCAGATTGCAAAGGCGAAGGAAGTCCTCGCCGCGCAGTGGGGTCCGCTGGTCGCCGACGCCTGATCGCGTTGGGATGACCGACACCTCCATCATCGGAGACGTAGCAACAGGGGGGCGCACCGCCGGTGCGCCCCCCTCGGCAACACGTCGCAGCTGGGCCTGGATGGGCCTGCTGCCGTTCTTCGGCTTCCTCCTGCTGTTCTTGCTGGTCCCCGCGATCAGCGTGTTCCAGGAGGCTCTGCACAACACCGACGGTTCGTTCGGGTGGAGGTCGATGAAGGACGCGTTCACGGGCCAGAACCTCGACGCGTTCAAGTTCTCGGTGGAGTTCAGCGCGTTCGCCGCCTTCGTCGGCGTCGTGTTCGGCACCCTGCTCGCCTACGCCGCTGCCACCGCCACCCGGCCCCGCTGGCTGCGCAACCTGGTCGCGTCGTTCAGTGGCGTGGCCGCCAACATGGGCGGCATCGTGCTCGCGTTCGCGTTCATCGCGCTGATCGGCCCCCAGGGAATCGCCACCAAGGCGCTCAAGTTCTTCGGGTGGAACATGTACGGCGGTTCGTGGAAGCTCGGGTCCGTCTCCGGCGTCACGATGGTGTACTCGTACTTCAACATCCCGCTGATGGTGCTGATCACCCTGCCGGCGATCGACGGCCTCCGGCCCGCATGGCGCGAGGCCTGCACCAACCTCGGTGGCACCACCTTCACGTACTGGCGTCGTGTCGGCTTCCCGGTGTTGCTGCCCTCCCTGCTCGGCGGTTTCATGCTGCTGTTCGCCAACTCGTTCAGCGCCTACGCGACGGCCAGCATCCTCACCGACTCCACGCGCATCGTGGCGTTGCGGCTCGGCTTCTACCTCGGCGGCGATGTGAACGTCGGCCAGGACGCAATCGGGTTCGCGTTGGCGGCCTGGATGATCGTCATCACCGCGTTCGCGATGATCGTCTACTGGGTGCTCAGGAAGAAGGCCGAGCGATGGCAGCAGTGAACCCCTCCCGCCGCGGCGGGCGCGTCGTCCCGAACGCGATCCTCATCGTCGCCGCGTTCTTCTTCCTCGCGCCGCTCGTGGCGATCGCCCGGTTCGGCTTCCAGAACGTTCCGACCGTCCTCCTCGGCTGGTCGTCGCTGTTCAAGAAGTGGACGTGGGACGGCATCACCGGCGCGTTCCACAACCGCAACTTCGGTCCGGCCCTCCGGCTCAGCCTGAAGCTCGCTGTCGGTACCGTGTTCGGCACCATCGGCCTCCTGCTGCCCACGGCGGTGTGGGTGCACCTCAAGCTCCCAAAGGCCCGCGGCCTGGTCGAGTTCATGACGGTGCTCCCGTACATGGTGCCGGGCATCGCGCTCGTCGCCGGCATCAAGGTCATCCAACCGCACGCCCGCTGGTTCCTCAACTCGCCGTACTCGCTGATCCCGTACTACGTCGTGCTCGCGCTGCCGTTCACGTATCGCTCGATCGATGCCGGGCTGCGCTCCATCGACCTGCGCACCCTCGTCGACGCGTCGCGCAGCCTCGGGGCGGGCTGGGGCACCACGCTCCGTCGCGTCCTGATGCCCAACCTTCGCACCTCGATCGTGTCGGCCACGTTCCTCACCGTGGCCGTTGTGCTCGGCGAGTACACGATCGCCAACCTCCTGTTGCGCCACACGCTGCCGGTGTTCCAGGGCACGTATCGGGCCGACAGCCCGCGTGGCGCCTACGCGTTGTCGGTGCTGGTTCTGCTCGGCACGACGGCGCTGTTCGCACTGCTCACCGTGCTCACCCGCCGGCGCGTCCCCAAGCTCAGCAACCTCACCGACGCGACCGCGACCGCGGTCGTGCCGGTCTCCAGCGGAGGCCCAGAATGACCACCCTCGAGTACCACGGCGTGCGCAAGACGTTCGGCAGCAACACGGCGCTGGAGAACCTCGACCTCGCCGTGCAGCCCGGCGAGCTCATCACGATGCTCGGCCCTTCGGGTTGCGGCAAGACGACGGCCCTGCGCATCGCCGCCGGCTTCGAGTTCGCCGATGAGGGCACGGTGTCGGTGGCCGGCAAGGACATCACCAACATGCCGGCGCACAAGCGCAACATGGGGATGGTGTTCCAGAGCTACAGCCTGTTCCCGAACCTCGACGTGGCGCGCAACATCGACTTCGGTCTGCGCACGCGCAAGATCGACGGGCCCGAGCGGGCGCGGCGGGTGGACCAGATGCTCGAGCTGGTCGAGCTCGGTCGGTTCCGCGACCGGTTCCCTCATCAGCTCTCGGGTGGCCAGCAGCAGCGTGTCGCGTTGGCTCGTGCGTTGGCGGTGCAGCCGCAGGTGCTGCTGCTCGACGAGCCGCTGAGTGCGCTCGACGCCAAGGTGCGCACGACACTGCGCGACGAGATCCGCCGCATCCAGACCGAGGTGGGCATCACGACGTTGTTCGTCACCCACGATCAGGAGGAGGCGCTGGCCATCAGCGACCGGATCTGTGTGATGTCGCACGGACAGATCGAGCAGTTGGGCACACCCACCGAGGTGTACCGCCGGCCCTCCACCGCGTTCGTCGCCCGGTTCGTCGGCTCGATGAACGAGTTCCCCGGCGATGTCGTCGATGGCTCCACCGTGTCGGTCGCCGGCCACGCGTTCGGCGTGCCGGCACACGGGCAGGCGCCACGCACCGCGGTGAAGGTGCTCGTGCGTCCCGAAGACCTCGAGCTGAACAGCGACGGCTTCCCCGGTTCGGTCACCTCGATCACGTTCCAGGGCGCGACCACCCTCGTCGGGGTGCGCCTCGACACGCTGGACCGTCTGGTGAGCGTCGACGTCGGCAACGGCGAAGCCGATCGGCTCACCGTGGGCGACCGGGTGCAGGTGGGCGTGAACGGCGCGAACGCCGTGTGCGAACCCGTCGCGACGTAACTCCTCGCGACGTAACTCTTCGCGACGTAACTCTTCGCGACGTCACACGGAGCGTGGCCGCACCTCAGCCGGTGGTGGGCAGTCCGCCGCCGGGGCGGAACACCGGGTCGT
This sequence comes from Actinomycetota bacterium, assembly GCA_043759015.1. Taxonomy (GTDB): domain Bacteria; phylum Actinomycetota; class Acidimicrobiia; order Acidimicrobiales; family Ilumatobacteraceae; genus UBA668. The sequence goes on along the minus strand of JAYVMH010000245.1, from coordinate 2,987 downwards.
TCTCCTTCTGGGCCATGCGGGCCTGCATCTGCTGCATGGTCGTGGCCATCGCCGCCGCTGCCGACTGGTCGGCCATGATCTTGCTCATGATCGCAGCCGAAGCCCCGGCCATCAGTTCGGCCTTGTTGGCCGAGACGTAGTCGGCCGACTCGATCTGCGGGCGGATCGTGCCGTTCACCGCCGGCACGACGTAGCGGGCGACGAGGTCCCACGAACGATTGGTTGCCTCCAGGTTCGCCCAGTCGTGGGCGAAGCCGAGCACCACCCCGAACCCGCCGGTGATCTCGCGCAGGTTGAGGATCGCCTCGATGAGGTCGTCGGGCGTGCCGACCACCGCCGCGCCGCCACCCTCGGCACCACCTTGCGCGACCTGGGCGAACAGCTCCTCGGGATCGTCGACCCAGAGCGCGCCGGGACGGCCGAGCACCCTCACGTTGTACTCGTTGTGCCACTTCTGCAGACCGAGCATCGCCTCGGCCTTCGCCTGCTCGCGCGTCTCGGCGATGTGCCAGCTCATCAGCACCCGCCAGTTCTTGCGATCGACGGTCTGGCCGTGCTTGGCGGCCGCGTCTTGTGCGAACTTCCACTGCGTGGGCAGCGCCTGGATGCCCTCGACGCTGGTGGAGGCGATGCTGAGTGCACCGATGCCGTACTTGCCGGCGAGCGTCATTCCCGATGGGGAGATCGAGCTCGCCGTCGTCATCGGCATGTCGTCCTGCACCGGCAGGATCTGCAGCGCCGCGTCGCGAAGTGTGAACCACTCGCTGTCGTAGGAGAAGCGCTCCTCGCCGTGCAGGAGGCGGATGATCACACCCAGCGCCTCGTCCTGCCGATCGCGCTGGATGAGGGGGTCGATGTGGAGGGTGCGTGCATCGCTGGGCAACGCGCCGGGTCCGCTGCCGAACATCGCTCGCCCGCCGGAGAGGTGGTCGAGTTGCACCATCCGCTGGGCGACGTTGAACGGGTGGTGGTATGGCAGCGAGATGACGCCCGTGCCGAGCATGATGCGGTGGGTGACCATCGCCGCCGAGGAGAGGAACATCTCCGGGCTGGCGATCATCTCCCAGCCGGTGGAGTGGTGCTCACCGACCCAGAACTCGTCGAAGCCGAGGCGGTCGAGATGGGTGGCGAGCTCCAGGTCGCGCTGGAACTGCCGCGTGGGGCTCTCGCCGAGGGGGTGGTGGGGGGCGAGGAACGTCCCGAACTTCATGCGAGGCATCCAGGGGACACTAGGGAGCGGACGACGCCGCCGTTGAGTCGTGCTACCCGCTCGCTCCCGGCGAGATCCCGCACCTCACCGCTACTGTCGCGACGTGAGCCCCTCGCCCGATCGCATCCTGCTCGCCGGCGGCTATCGCAACGAGGTCTGGAAGGTGCGATCCGGTCGTGGGTATGTGATCGAGAAGCGGTACGCGGAGGACCCCGGTAGCCCCAACCCGATGTTCCCGAACCTGCCGGATCACGAGGCGCTGGCGATGTCGCACCTGCACGGCACCGGGTGTGCGCCCCAGCTGGTGTCGTACCGGCCGGCGGGCCACCACCACGGGGCACAGGTCGTGTATCGCTACGTCGCCGGACCGCAATGGCGTCGTGGCACCGCCGAGGTCGCCGCGCTGCTGCACGCCGTGCACGGCCTCCCGCCACCGCTGCCCATGCGGGACCTCCACCAGTCGGCTGCGTCGGCACTCGCCCATGCCGACCTCGTGGTGGCCGACACGCCCTCGGCGCCGACGAGGTTGCGGATGGCGCACGCTCGTCCCGTCGGCGTGGTCGACGACCCGGTGCGCCGTCGTTCGCTCGTGCACACAGACTGCGGTCCCGGCAACCTCGTGCGCGGACGCGACGGACTGGTGCTCATCGACTGGCAGTGCCCCGGCGTCGGCGACGCGGTCGAGGACATCGCCTGCTTCCTGTCGCCGGCGATGATGATCCTCTACTCGGTCGCGCCTCACGGGTTGCGTGCCAGGCAGACGTTCCTCGACGCGTACGCCGACGCGGAGGTCGTCGCCCGCTACTCGCGCGATGGGCCGGCGTGGCACTTCCGCATCGCGGCGTACTGCGTGTGGCGAACCGCACGGCTGGCTCGGCGACAACCGGAGATCGCGGCCCGGTACCGATCGGCGCTCGATGCCGAGCTCGAGCTGTTGGGATCGTGGTCGTCGTGAAGCAGATCTCGTTGCACGTGCACTCGTTCTCGATGCGCTACCACCTCAAGTACCGCGCCCGCTCGGGTTACGACGTGTTCTCCTACATCGCCGAAATGGCGCGTCTCGGCTTCACGGGCGTCAACGTGTCGGCGAACGGTCCGGGCCTCCGCGACCTCTGCGGCGAGGGCGCCGCGCACTTCGCCGCCGTTCGGCGCGCAGTGATCGACCACGACATGCGTCTGGAGCTCGACACCAGCGACACAGGGGTGGAGAACATGGCGCAGATGTTGCGGGTGGCAACGGCGTGCGGTGCCGACACGTTGCGCACCTACACCAAGTACGACGGGCCACTGGCCGATGTGGTCGGGTGGACCATTCGCGACCTCCGTGAGATCGCGCCGCTGGCGGCCGAGCTCGGGGTGATGGTCGTGCTGGAGAACCACGAGGACTTCACCGGCCCGGTGCTGCATCACATCCTCGGCGAGGTGGACCACCCCTCGATTCGCGCGCTGTACGACTACGGCAACAGCCAGATGGTCGGCGAGGACCCGTTCGATGCGCTGACGTCGATGGCGCCGTTCATCGACCGCGTGCATGCCAAGGATCACGTGCTCATCCATGGTCCGGCCGGACCGGTGGTGCAAGGTGTGCCGTTCGGGACCGGTCGTCTGCCGGTGTTGGCGATCACGGATCGGCTGTATGCCGCGGGTGTTCGCCGCTTCTGCTTCGAGAACGTGTGGAGCTACCGGGCGCCGCTGAAGTGCGATCCGAGCCTGCTGCCGGCGACCCCGTGCTTCGAGTGGGACGACGACGGCCGCTACCTCCACGGCGACGCGCTGG